>NZ_JAWPOH010000049.1:0-17213 GCF_037671525.1 Methylobacter svalbardensis | reverse complement strand
GGCCAATGAACGGAAGCTATCCAGCACCTGTTGCAATACAATGGAATCACTGTCGCGTGGAAAAACCATATAAGCGGGTAATCTAAATTGTGGACTGTCAGGTACATGAAACAATTTTTTGGCCTGGATTAAAGGCTCAGCTATGCGCATAGGCAGAAAACATGAACCACCATTACTGATGATTAACTGTACCCCCAGCCAGCCGATATTGACCACCTGAGGAGGGCGTTCCAGGTCAGGGTAACTGATACTATGTTGGGCGTAAAATCCGGGTCCCCAGTCTACATAAATGTAATTCTCATTCGGCCAGGGTTTATCCGGATCGGTGGTTAGCAGCGCCAGTGTTTCATCAAATAAATGCTCAATCTGAAGGCCGGGGCTATGTTGTGGTGTGTACATCATGCCCACATCCATCCTGCCTTCGATGAGGCTACGCATTAAATCTTCTTCAAAGCCAATTTCGCTACGAATGGAAATATCCGGAGCCTGCTTTCGCATTGCGCCAATCCATCGGGGCAACAACTCTTCCCATAAGGCGATCCTTGCACCGACTGTAATGCTGGCACGGAAACGACTGGGCAACCCAATATCATGCCGTGCCTGTTCCAGTGTTAATAACAGGGATTTGGCATGACGCAAAAAACGCTGCCCTGGGAGCGTTAACGAGGCTCCGGAACGATTGCGCACAAACAGGGTAACGCCAAGATAGGCCTCCAATCTCTGTATGCGTGTACTCACTGTCGATTGGGTAACATGCAGTTTATTGGCCGCTTCCAGAAAGCTGCCATTGGCGACTACACCCAAAAAAGTTCTAATCTGATCAATGTCCATAATTTAGTATCGGATATGTCGATAATAATGTCCAATAAATATCGTTTGCAAAATACAAGGCGTCGGTTCTATATTACCCGTCAAGTCGTTAAGTGTGTTGCTGAATCAGTTGAATTAAGTTTTTATCTTTGCTGCTTGTTTGCGTGATGACTGAATCATGTTGGTGAGAATGGATTTTAGATAGTGTTTAATTGATCGGCATTTTCGTAACTCAGACAAGCGGGAGAATTTTATGATGTTCAATCAACGTATCGTTTGGAATTCAACAATAATCAGGATGATGGGTTTGACAGTTTTTTTTCTACTGGCAGTGTTCCTATTCGATCCCTCTCTATTATCAAAACATAACTGCCCGAAGATAAGGACTATACAGGCCGTTGCGTTGAAGCCGGCGTTACCCAAAGTCATGCCAGATTCACTTGATGAAAACCGGAATAACCGATTACCCGCGCTATTTCAACCTAGTTTTGCCTCAGTGTCCGGATTTCACAATCTACCGAAAAAATAAGGGTCGTTCGACGCGGGTGTAATGAGTCAGACCGATGGCGTAGAAAATGAAATTGTATGGGGATAGATCGAATACCAGATAAAGGCCTACCTCCATTAACTAGAGTTTCGGATTTAAGGCGTAATGGAACGGTTATGGGAAGCTTCCCATAACCGTTCAAATGCCCCGCAAGTCCTAATTGCCATTTATCAAGCTTCCGCTCAGGTTACCCCAAAAATAAGTTTTTTAGTAATCGTTAACCGGAGAAAAATTAAATGAAATTCTATACTAAATCATATCAATACTACTGTGCAATTAACCTGGACACTTGAGATTGTCGGATTAACAGCTCAACGGTCTCTCCAAATCGGGTTTAAAAATCAAAAATATAATTTTGTTTTGATTTCAATTATCTCTGTGTCTAGCCAAGGTTGTTTCTCTCTATTATTCTCCTCTTAATACAAACATTCTCTTCAAATTCCAGTCTATAAAAACTAAATTCAATTCATAGCTTTTTGTTGCTCAACAACGGCCAATGAACGGAAGCTATCCAGCACCTGTTGCAATACAATGGAATCACTGTCGCGTGGAAAAACCATATAAGCGGGTAATCTAAATTGTGGACTGTCAGGTACATGAAACAATTTTTTGGCCTGGATTAAAGGCTCAGCTATGCGCATAGGCAGAAAACATGAACCACCATTACTGATGATTAACTGTACCCCCAGCCAGCCGATATTGACCACCTGAGGAGGGCGTTCCAGGTCAGGGTAACTGATACTATGTTGGGCGTAAAATCCGGGTCCCCAGTCTACATAAATGTAATTCTCATTCGGCCAGGGTTTATCCGGATCGGTGGTTAGCAGCGCCAGTGTTTCATCAAATAAATGCTCAATCTGAAGGCCGGGGCTATGTTGTGGTGTGTACATCATGCCCACATCCATCCTGCCTTCGATGAGGCTACGCATTAAATCTTCTTCAAAGCCAATTTCGCTACGAATGGAAATATCCGGAGCCTGCTTTCGCATTGCGCCAATCCATCGGGGCAACAACTCTTCCCATAAGGCGATCCTTGCACCGACTGTAATGCTGGCACGGAAACGACTGGGCAACCCAATATCATGCCGTGCCTGTTCCAGTGTTAATAACAGGGATTTGGCATGACGCAAAAAACGCTGCCCTGGGAGCGTTAACGAGGCTCCGGAACGATTGCGCACAAACAGGGTAACGCCAAGATAGGCCTCCAATCTCTGTATGCGTGTACTCACTGTCGATTGGGTAACATGCAGTTTATTGGCCGCTTCCAGAAAGCTGCCATTGGCGACTACACCCAAAAAAGTTCTAATCTGATCAATGTCCATAATTTAGTATCGGATATGTCGATAATAATGTCCAATAAAAATCGTTTGTCTAATACAACTATTAGCTTTTATAGTAGCAAGCAAGAAGATTAATAAATCTCTTGTAACAATGTTTTTAGCCCTAATCGGCCTGAAAACAAATAAGCCGGATCATCTGAAAAAATGGTTGTCGGCTAATGATTAGTCTGCTCTTTAAGTCGGTGCCCTTATCTCTGCCTGGAGAAAAATATGATACAAAATAAACTTACTATTAAGAAAAGCTATGGCGTATTGCTTCTGCTGTTACTTGTCTTGAGTGGTTGCCTCGCTTCACCGATTAAACCGTCGATCTCCACGATGGCTGCGATACACACAATTCTTGTGATACCAGTGGAATCGCCACCGCTTGAGGTGATTCCTGATCTGATTGAAGCCCGATTTCCCGTGTATCGTCAGTATCAGTATCAAGCGATGCCGTACAATCTGTTCCTGAAAGAAAAAATCTACAGAAATCCTGGCGGAGTGCTCATCGCTGGTCTGGTCAGTGATGACGATAGTGTGCCGGTAGCAGAACTTCATCAGGCATCGGCTTCAATGGGAAAATCCGCCAACCTGGAGTCCGCAGCATCGCTTCCGGAGAACTGGTCACCCACCTTTGTACTGGCACAGGAAGCCGTTTCGCAATTGAATAGGGATAGTGTCAAAGCAGTGCTGAGCAAGCATTATTATCGCCTTCCCATTGCCACTGAAGATCGCAACGCCAATCTCGGTAATTGGCATAACGCCCTTGGGCAATGGTACAACCAGAATATGTCGTCTATTGATTATAGACAGTCTGGCCCGGAACACGTCGATGCCGTATTAGAGGTGGGTATCGAGAACTACAGGATTTTTGACGCTCAAACGTCATTGCAGGTTTTGATCAAATTGATCGACCCCAATACCCGGCAAGTTATCGGCAGAAACAGTGCGAAAACCTTCTCTGTTGAGGACTCACCCCAAACCTTGCTTAATCATGAGGCCGAAAAGTTCAAGCTGCTTATGACCGAGATGGGAGCACAATTGGTTGCTCGCGGGTTTAGTGACCTCGGGCTGCCGCTGAAGGTTTCCGGCCAGTACATCAAGCCTGCCCAATCAGCGGTTGACAGGTTAACCCCATGACCATCGCTTACGCCGAACGTCTGCGTGGTTGGCGCTTCATCCTGTTTAACATCGTACTCGGTCTTGGGCACATGATTGTGCTGTTTGGCGTAGGTTCTTATATTGCACTGCTGCCTCATGTTGCCGGTGATCTGGGCGGAGTGTTGCCGAGCTTCGGCACCTGGGGACAAACCTATTTCATCATTGCCCTGGCGCTGGCTTTTCCTATCGCACGCTGGCTGTCTGGCAGATTCGGCGATTATCGCTTGTTTATCGTGGCGTTTGTCGTGTATGCCTTTGCTTCTTATCTATGCGCCATCAGCCAGAGCTTATGGGTGTTTGTTCCGGCGCGCATTCTGCTCGGATTCTCAGGTGGAATTACGCTCTTTATTGGTCAGTCCCTGTTGTTGAAAGAGTACCCCGAGCAACTGAAATTGTTGGGTCTAGGGGTATGGGGACTGGTCACGCTGATGCCTTTTACCATCAGCTTTCCGATAGGTGGCGTGATCGCCGACGAACTGGGCTGGCGTTATCTGTTTTACCTGAACATTCCCCTCGCCCTGGCCATCGCCGCGATTACCGGTGCATTGCTAGCCGGGCGGGGATTCGAGCACAGCCACACGCGTTTCGACGGCATCGGTTTTGTACTCCTGGCTTTGATTCTCGGCAGCCTGCAGACTATTTTGAATATGGGTAACGATTTTGACTGGCTGGATTCGCCCTTTCTGCAAAGTATGCTGATTGTCCTCATCGTAGCGGTGCCCTGTTTTTTTATCTGGGAGTTCGACGAAAGCCACCCCGCTTTCAACATACGTGTTTTCGCACACCGTAATTTTACAATAGGCGTGATTTGTCTCACGGCGGGATTTTTTTCAATTCAGGGACTGCTCTCTGTGTTTATTGTTCAGATGCAAGTTTTGCTGGGTTATTCTTCATTTCTGGCGGGTATGGTTTACCTGCCTATGATCCTGCTTGCGGTGCCGGTGGCCGTGCTGATACATAAGCTGCCCAAAGGGCTCGACGCTCGCCTGTTGGCCTGCCTCAATCTTCTTGGTTTCGCTGCCACCTTTTATTGGCTAGGTCTATTTGATGATCCCGGCTCATTCGATCAAATTTTTTGGCCCATGTTGCTTCTTGGTTTTTTTGTGGGTTCGTTTTTTCCGCCATTGACCAAATTGACCCTGCACGGACTTTCTGGCAATCAACAGATACGCGCGGCCGAAGAGGCTGGGTTTCTGCGGATTATTGCCGGCGGCTTCGGCATCACTTTGCAAGGCGTCGTGCTTTTTCGGCGTACCCCCTTTCATCAGCTTCATTTGGCGGATCATTTCGGGGGGCGGCAATTCGCCTCCATTGATGTGCTGCAAGGATTTTCTTCGCGGCTGGAGGCCTCCGGCCTTGATAAAGGCATGGTCAATGGCAAGCTCCTGACCCTCATCAAGCAGCATGCCGCCATCCTGGCGTTGAACGACGCGTTTCTACTGGCCAGCTACCTCTTCCTCGGGTTGGCCGGACTGGTGTGGCTGGCCTATCCCACCTATCAACGTGTTCATCCAACGCCGATGGAAGAAATAGTGGATATGCGGGCAGAAGAGATAGTGGAGGAGCAATCATGATGCGTCAATTCACGCCACATCGATCGCTTATTTTGGGGTTCTATACCGGATTTATGCTCTTGATAACCGGTTGCGCCTGGATACCTTCAGGCGACAAGCCTGCCGAGTTCCTGAAAACTCCACCGATGGAGCACACGCTATCCGATACGGGTCAGGGTGTACCGCTTGTTCCTGCCGAGCATTGGCCACATGATCGCTGGTGGCGGGAATTTGGCAGCCAGGAACTCAACGGCCTCATGGTTATCGCCCTAAAGGATAACATTGGCCTTAAGGTGGCTGCTGCGCGCTTGCGTCAGGCACAAGCCCTGGTTCGCGTGGAAGGTGCGAGATTATTACCGTTTCTGGATGCAGAAATGGAATTCGAGAACACACGTATTTCAGAGAATGGTGTTTTTGCCGCGCTCAACCGCAAAGAGGCGGCGGGAGCGAATATCGTCTTCGGCCAGATTAATCCCTTCAACTTCCGCTACGAATTCGATTTCTGGGGGAAAAATCGCGCCGCAATGGAAGCGGCGCTGGGCGAAGCGACCGCCGAGAAAGCGGAACTGGCCGAAGTTCTGCTTAAGTTGACTAGCGCAATTACGCGGTCCTATATACAAGGCATAGCGCTGCGGCAGCAGCTCGATCTGGCGCATGCCATGGTTGAATTACGGCGCGACTTGCTCACTATGGACGAGACCCGGTTGCGCCTGGGTCTGGATTCCGCCGATCAGGTGAAACAAGCTACGATTGAATTAGAGCAGGTCAATAAGCGTGAAGCGGGTATACGTGACCAGTTGGATATTCAGCGGAACTTGCTGGCTCGACTGATCGGTGACGGGCCCGATTCGACAAAAAACCTGTTCACCGGCACGGCGATCAGCCCGGAAAAAATACGCTTGCCTGCGAAGCTTCCGCTGGAGTTGCTCAGCCAACGCCCGGACCTCGCCTCTGCCCTCCACCGGGCCGAGGCGGCTGCGCAACAAGTCAAGGTAGCCAAAGCCAGTTTTCTGCCAACCATCGATCTGACTGCATTTGCCGGCTTGAATGCCCTCAGGTTAACGAAGGGGGCAAGCTCTCTGGCCAGTATTCTGTTTTCAGGTTCCAGCTTCTCCTACGGAATTGCCCCGGGCCTGCGACTTCCCTTGTTCGAAGGCGGACGTCTACGCGGGGAATTATCGGCGCAACGGGCGGAGTACGATGGTGCAGTGGAGCTTTACAATGAAACCTTATTACATGCCGTGCAGGAGGTAGCCGATAGCCTGAGCCGTTGGCGGGAGACGCGTTCCATACTCGAAGCGCAAAACCGCTTGCTATCTGCGCAACACGAGAACCTGAGTCTCGCTCAAATGCGTTTTCGCAGTGGCCTGGATGATCGCCGGGCGTTGCTGGCACACGAGCATGCAGTGCTGAATCAGGAATATGCCTTGAAGACGTTGAACGCTGATCAGTTGGTTGCCATGGTGGATTTGATGGAAGCCTTGGGCGGTGGGTACGTGAACGACCTCCAGATTATCCAGCAGAAACCCGAGCAAAAAATGTTCAGTTGGTTGCCATGGTAGATTTAATGGCAGCCTTGGGCAGTGGGCACATAAACGATCTACAGATGATCCAACAGAAATCCGAGCGAAAGCTGAAAATCCGATATAACTACCTATGAAAACTCATCCCAAGACTATTCGTACCCGCCGCAACCGCTATCTATTGTTAGTTATGCTGGTACTGATTGTAGGCGCTTTGACTTATGCCGGTTATTGGTGGCACTACTGCCGTTTCTGGGTGGTAAGCCATAACGCCTTCATCACCGGCAATCTTATTCCGGTGGAAGCTGATGCAACGGGTATCGTCACGCAGGTATTGGTCGAGGAAAGTCAATATGTGAACAAGGGCGATTTACTGGTTCGTCTCGATGAGCATCGCGCTCAGACCGCTTTAGGCCAGAGCAGGGGCGAACTGGGGCAGGTAGTACGCGAGATCGGAGCGGTTTTTTCCACGCACCAGCAAATGTGTCAAAAATTGATTGCTCGCTCGGCCCGGCTTGCCCGGGTGCGCCACGATGTGATTCGATTACGGCAGGCGGCTCCAAATGGTTCGGTATCGGACCAGGTTGTGCAAAATGCCGAAGATCAGATGATGGCCCTCGAAGCCGAGATGCGGGAGGCCGAGGCAGAACTCAAGTCCATAGAAGCGAAAGTGGGCGGTACGAGTAGAACTCTGCACCCGGACGTGGAAGCGGCTAAGTATAAATTCATCGCCGCCTATCTTGAATATTCGCGGCAGCAAATCCATGCGCCCGTTTCAGGCTATGTGTCCATGCGCAAGGTCCAGGTCGGAAACCGGATTCAGCCCGGTGATCCGCTAATGACAATTGTTCCTTTGGAGCATCTGTGGGTAGAAGCGAACCTGCGGGAGACTGAAATGGTGCGGGTACGCCCCGGCCAGCCGGCGGAGATTACCGTCGATCTCTACGGCGAGAGCCACCTCTATCATGGCACGGTAGAAGGTTTGGTGCCCGGTACTGGCAGTGTCTTTGCTTTATTGCCTCCAGACAACGCAGCCGGAAATTTTATTCATATCGTAGAACGCGTTCCCGTGCGTATTGCATTACAGAAAGAGGAAATACTGAAAAACCCCATACGCCCTGGGCTCTCCACCCTGACCTCAATCGACGTCAGGGAATCGGAACAGCCGCTGGGCGCTTCGCTGGCGGCAGTTTCCTCTCAGGAGTATGAGACTGACATCTTTATTGATGAACTCGCCGATGCGGAAGCCACGGCTCAAAAAATTATTATGGATAATTTGATTCAAAAAAACGCTCCAGTAGAGTCAAATTGTAAATGACCCGAATCGGCAACCACTAAAAATTCCAGCGCTTATCGATGATGTCGATTTTATGTTTTCCGAGGATGGTTGTGGAATCATTGTTAGCGGTAAAGAGGCCGTGGCAAGCCCGGCAGATCAATTGTACTTAAGGACTATAAATGATTTTATCCATTAATCGAAAAGTCGCTTTCGGTTTAATTCTGACCGTCATTGTTATCGTCATCTTAATGTTCGACACGGTGTTGGCATTATCTCTTGAACTGATACATGTTTCATTCGAATTTGTTGAACTCTCGCTTGACATGCTCATTGAACATATTTTCCACACGGATCTTCATGATACGCAAATTATTGTATTTTATCTGATGTTGTCCATCGCCGGGTTCGCACTGTACAAACTGTTGTGGGCTCTGCCTCACCGGTATCGCGAAGTAAAAGAGAATTTTGTCACCGGTTGGTCGCAGCTAAAAAAAGAGATTTTAGCTTATTGGCAAGATTTATCTACAATCGGAAAAACAAAATGGTTGATGGGCTTTATGGCGAGCATCACCTGCATGGTTCTTTGGTTTTTTATTTGATTGCGATGCAGAAATGAACGAACTCTTTATCCTCATGCCTTTATTTTTCCAGGATGTAATACATTTTTTTATTAAAAGAGACACACTAAAAACGCGGAATTAACTTGCTAAAATCTATTTCGCGTCAGGTTATGGCAGTTTATCTCCCGGGTGCCGACAAATCGGTGTTGGTATCTAAACTGGCCGCATCAGCCAGTGTGTATTTGTCTAATACCGTCATAAATGCGTGCTGCGCCTCATATAAAGTAGCTTTGAGGAAGCAGTTGCGGATGAGTCGGCATTGATTGGTAGGAATATCGAAACACTCAACCAGATTCATGTTCAGTTCGGTCCGTCGCACCACTTCGCCTAAGCCTATGGCATAGGCAGGCCGGGCCAGCTGGATACCGCCGCCCTTGCCACGGGTCGACATAATGAAATCTTGATTGGCCAAATTATTCGCCACCTTCACCAGATGGTTACGGGAAACTTGATAATAGTCGGCGATCTCTGCAATGGTCGCCATGCCCGGTTCCGGCAAGCGTGCAAGATAAATCAGTAAGCGCAATGACAAGTCCGTAAATTGTGTAAGTTGCATAGTTGATACTCCTTTGAATTCGCCTGCGTTCCAGTAAACAAATAAAAGATAAAAATTGACGATTTTATAAACAAGTAATAAGATTTATTTCAGATACATCTTATTGGAGCGCATAATCAGGGCCCCTTTGATATAAACGAACCTTTAAGATGCATCTTAAACGCCTTTTTAATATTTGGAGAGAAAAATGTCGCAACAAGAATCTTTATACGAGCAATTGGGTGGTGAAGCGGCTGTTAATGCCGCGGTTGATATTTTTTACCGCAAAGTGCTGAGCGATGACCGCATCAGTGCCTTCTTTGAAGACGTGGACATGGAGAAGCAGGCTGCTAAACAAAAAGCCTTCCTGACCATGGCTTTCGGTGGGCCGCACAATTACAGCGGTTTGGATATGCGTCGCGGTCATGCCCATCTGGTCGCGCGTGGCTTGAATGACTCCCATGTCGATGCCGTGATCGAAGACCTTGGTGCTACCCTGCGCGAATTGGGTGTAAAAGAGGAACTGATCGCTCAGGTAGCGGCCATCGCTGAAAGCACACGTAACGATGTGCTGGATCGATAACTACTCATCTTGTAAAAAGGTACGCCGCCATGGTTAATATTCGTTATGCAAAAGACAACTTTGAACTGGAGCAAAACCAATCGGTTCTGGATTGTTTGACCAATCGCGGTGTGCCCGTTCCTTTTTCCTGCCGCAGTGGAGTCTGTCAAACCTGCCTGATGCGGGCGACGGGGGGCGCGCCTCCTGAACTTTCGCAGCAAGGCTTGAAAGATAGTCTTAAGCTGCAGAACTATTTTCTCGCTTGCGTTTGTCATCCTACTACTGATCTTGAAGTCGCACTGCCGGATGACGCTGATATTCAGGCGGTGATTCCTGCTACCGTCAAAAGTCTGCAATTGCTCAATGCAGACATTATGCTTGTCGTTCTTGAATGCCATGCGCCTATCGATTACCGGGCCGGGCAATTCATCAACTTATTTCAAAACCAAGCACTTGGCCGCAGTTATTCGCTCGCCAGTGTGCCGCATGAAGATGATCACCTTCACCTCCATGTCCGCCATCTGCCGCAGGGCCGGGTCAGTGGCTGGATACATGAGGAGCTACGTCCTGGCGAGACCGTCGAGATTCGGGGTCCTGGCGGCGACTGTTTTTACACGCCTGGCAATACCGAACAAGGCTTGATTTTAATCGGCACAGGTTCTGGGCTTGCACCGCTCTACGGCATCATTCGCGACGCGCTCAGTCAGGGGCATACGGGCCCTATTCATTTGTTTCACGGTAGCCGCGACCTGAACGGACTCTATCTGACCGGAGAGTTGCACGATCTGGTCAAGCAATATTCGAATTTTAATTATGTGCCTTGTCTTTCCGGTGAGGATGTCCCCCATGGCTTTGCAGCAGGACGAGCTCATGACGTGGCCTTTCAACAGATCTCCAATCTCAAGAATTGGCGAATGTTTCTCTGCGGACATCCGGATATGGTCCGGATAGCCAAGAGGAAAGCCTTTCTGGCAGGTGCATCCATGAAGAATATTTATGCCGATGCGTTCAATGTCAGTCAGTCTTCCTGATTAGCGCTCATCGCAGGTTTTTTTGTCATTTTATCCGACGCTACAATAGAAAATTGGGTAAATTTTTATACTAAAAATAATGGGTTGTACAACAAGAAAAATAGGTTTAAATATGACAAGCCAGGCTGTACCATCAGCGCGAAAGATCGTTGCTTATTTGCAGGAATCGATGCGCGATCAAAACCTCGAAAAAAATAAGGCTGACATTCTGCACTTTGCCAATCAGTATGATCTTGGAAAAGTACATTTCACTGAAGAGCTTGCCTCTTGTCGTATTCCATGGCAAGAGCGTCAAATTGCCGGGGTGTTGGATGAGCTGCAAGCCAACGATGTCATTATTGTGACCGAACTCTCGCGCTTGGGTCGTAGCATGCTGGAGTGTATGGAAATTTTATCACTGGTAACGTATAAAGGAATCTACGTGTATTCAGTAAAGGGGAATTGGCAACTTAATCAAAGCTCTCAAAGCAAGATATCACTGGCATTTTCGATGGCAACAGAGATTGAGCGAGACTTAATTTCGCAGAGAATTAAGGACGGTTTACGCTCCAAAAAAGCTCAAGGGATTAAGGTTGGCCGCCCCAAGGGGCCAGGCAAAAGTAAACTGGATGTCTTTCGACCAGAAATCGAGCGTTTGTTGGCACAAGGTTTGACCAAGAAATCTATTGCGCAACGCTATAACACCACAGGACCTAATCTGTATAACTGGATGAAAAAACATGGATTGAAGAAGACGAGACCGAGCGACCTTGTTAAAAAATTATGAGATCATCCAGATTAAGAATGTTTCATTTATTCTCGTCGAAAGCCATCAGAGTGGGGGGAAGTATTCCTTAGCTTTTGGGACGAGCCTTCCATGGCCTAGTTCTTAGATAGAGACGTGCCGTATTATATTTGTCATAGACAAAAGCACTCTGAACTTTTGTCGCATTGGGTGAAGCTAGAACGCCGCTGCTTACGAAGTTGATGTGGTGTGCGAGTGAAACTGGGGTATTCCATAACTTATGATTTAAGTGAGGCAACAATGAACAAAATGTTTCGTAACAAACATAAAATTATGCCGGTCGCTGTTATGATTGGCGCTTTTGTATTATTCCCCATCCAGCCTGTCTTTGCACAGCCCCTTTATAAGGTCGAAGGGAACCGTGTCGATAAAGCTACTTTCAATGGCTGGAATATTTACAGAACGGAAGCTTGCGGTAGCTGTCATGGAGCAACTGGAGAAGGCAACGTGAGCAATCCCAATTTACTTCACAGCATGAAAAACCTGACTAAAGAACAGTTCCATCGGGTCCTTATTGATGGCCGAGGGATCATGTATTCGTTCAGTGGCAACAAAATGGTGGTCGACGGTAGTGATGATCTGTATGCCTATCTTAAAGGCCGTTCCGATGGAGCTATTCCAGCGGGCGACCTGATAGAAATGAAGTAAGTAGGTATATCTGAGAAATGGAGAATTGGCGGCGTAAACACAATGCCTGACATTGCGCCCATCCGGAACGCGGCCATAAGACCATTTCTCATTTTTGGCCTTTGGTGGACTGCATCCGGTTAGCTTTACCTTCAGCCACTGTGCGCGGTGTTGTTGCGTGCGCTATATTTTCAACAAAAATAAGGCGAATTACGCCATGCCCAGCTATAAAGTCAAACTGAAATACAAACGGAAAATCGCAGAGGGAACGATGGCGTTCCATTTTGAAAAGCCTGCAGGGTTTGTCTACAAAGCCGGACAATTCGCTAATTGCACACTGATCAACCCCGCTGAAACAGACGCGGATGGCAACTCACGAGTATTTTCATTGACGAGCGCTCCTTACGAAGACGATCTTATGTTGGCGACACGGATGCGTGACACTGCGTTCAAGCGGGTATTAAAAACAATGGAACCGGGCACGGAAGTGACGCTGGATGCTCCCCATGGCTCGTTCACGCTTCACAACAATATGAGCGTTCCAGCTGTTTTCTTAACCGGCGGTATTGGCGTTACCCCGGTGAGAAGTATTATTCTTCAAGACGTTCACGATAATGTTCTGCATCGAATCCTGGTCTTTTATTCCAATCGAAAGCCGGAAGATGCGGCGTTTCTGGATGATTTGAGGGAATCTCACGCTGCAAATCCAAACTATACCTTTGTCGGTACGATGACGCAGATGGAAAAGTCCAACCGCGAGTGGCATGGAGAAACCGGGGTTATCAGTAAAGCCATGCTTCTGAAATTCATTGATGATTTGACACTTCCCATCTACTACATTGACGGCCCGCCCACCATGGTAAATGCGATGCGACAACTACTGAGCGAAGCGGGCGTCGACGATGACAACATTCGCACGGAAGAGTTTTCAGGCTATTGATGACGATCGTATTAGGTGCTTACTAAAGGAGAACACCATGAGTGTTGCCGCACAACCCTTAACTTCAGAGGACCCTGCGTTGTCTCCCTGGTGGCTGCGCACGGTGTTGATCGTGATGGTGCTGGGCTTTGCAGGCCTGATCGTCATCACTTCACTGGCCTACCGCAACGCTCCGCCGATCCCTGCACAGGTGCTGGATGCGCAAGGTGTTCGCCTGTTTACCGGCGACGACATCAGCGAAGGCCAGGCAATCTTTCTCAAGTACGGATTGATGAACAACGGCAGTATCTGGGGCCATGGCGCATATCTGGGGCCCGATTACTCGGCCGAGGCATTGCACCGTATCGGCGAGGATACCGCCACGGTCATTGCGCAGCAGCAATACCAACTGCCACTGGTTGCGCTGACACCTGGGCAATTGGCGGCAGTGTATGCACAAACAGCGGTCGAGCTAAAAACCAATCATTATGACGCCGCCAGCGCAACACTGCATCTGACCATGCCGGAGACTGCCGCCTACCGTCGACAGATTGCTTACTGGACTGACTACTTCCTTGAACCCGCACGTAATGGCGGACTCAAGCGTGGACTGATCAGTGATCCGACTGAGTTGCACCAGTTTACCGCATTCGTCACATGGGCGGCGTGGGCCTCGGTGACCAACCGTCCCGGTGAAAATTACTCCTACACCAACAATTTTCCGTACGATCCCAGTGTTGGTAATACGCCGATACCTGGCGCACTGTTGTGGAGTGCGCTGAGTCTTATCGTGTTGCTAGCCGGTATTGCAATCGTACTGTTGCTGTTCGGCAAGTTCGATTATCTTGGCTGGATGAGCACCGGGCAGCATGTACACCCTCATCTGCTGCCTGGTCAAGCCAGCGCCGGTCAGCTAGCACTGGTGAAATTTTTCGTGGTGGTGGCGCTACTATTTCTTGCGCAGACCTTGGTGGGCGGTGCAACGGCGCACTATCGCGCCGATCCCGGCAGTTTTTACGGCTTCCAACTAGAGGAAATATTTCCCAGCAATCTGATGCGTACCTGGCATCTGCAATTAGCCGTTTTCTGGATCGCTACCGCCTTTGTCGCCGCGGCCTTGTTTCTCGGCCGATCGCTGCGCAACGATGAACCTCGGTGGTTAGCGGGCTGGGTGCATCTGCTATTCGGTGCTTTCGTCGTGGTCATAGGCGGCAGTCTGTTAGGCGAGTGGGCGGGTATTTCACAAATGCTGGGTCAATGGTGGTTCTGGCTTGGCAACCAGGGTTGGGAATACCTGGAGCTCGGCCGTCTGTGGCAGTACCTGCTTATCGTCGGTCTGCTGGTGTGGTTTGCGATATTATTGAAGCTGGTGCAGCCAGATACCTTGAGCGAGTCAGCAGCGAAACCTTTGGTCAGGCTGTTCCTGCTGGCTTCCTTGGCGATTCCGTTGTTCTACATTCCGGCACTCTTCTTTGACGCCAAGACCAACTTCACCGTGGTTGATACCTGGCGCTTTTGGATTATTCATCTATGGGTCGAAGGTTTCTTTGAATTCTTCGCCACCACGATGGTGGCGCTGATGTTTTATCAACTGGGTCTTACCCAGCGCAACGTCGCGCTTCGAGTGATTTACCTCGATGCCATCCTGTATTTCGCCGGCGGCCTGATCGGCACCGGCCATCACTGGTATTTTACCGGCCAGAGCAGCGTCAACATGGCACTGTCGGCGATGGTCTCGGTACTGGAAGTGGTGCCGTTGACGCTGCTGACCCTGGACGCATGGGATTTCGTGCGCACCACACGTGCTGACTGCGACGTCTGCGGCAAATCGGTAGCAATACCGCATAAGTGGACGTTCTACTTCTTGATGTCCGTGGGCTTCTGGAACTTCGTCGGCGCCGGCATCTTCGGCTTCCTCATCAACCTGCCGATCGTCAGCTACTATGAAGTCGGCACCCAACTGACACCCAACCATGGCCATGCCGCGATGATGGGCGTATTCGGCATGCTGGCGCTTGCGCTGATGGTATTCGTATTGCGCCAGACCAGCACTGAAGAACGCTGGGGCGGCATCGAGAAATACGTTAAGGTCGGGTTTTGGGGCACCAACGTCGGCCTGGCTCTGATGTTAATGATGAGCTTGTTCCCCAGTGGCGTGTTACAGGTCTGGGATGTAGTCCAGCATGGGTACTGGCATGCACGCAGCCTTGACTATATCGGGAGCGAAAGATCGCGCCTAATCGAGTGGCTACGTCTGCCCGGTGACCTGGTATTTATCCTGTTTGGTGCCATACCGTTGGTCATCGCATCAATCAAAGGCTGGCTGGGGGTGCACAGGCAGCAGGCGGACTGAGTTTCTTTCCATTCATCGCTATACAGCGGTGTGTGGATAGTTTTATCAGGCGTTTTGAAGTAATAAACCTATCTATTAAAGGACTGTTGCAAAATTCGTTAGTCAGAGGGAGAAGGTACTCTTTTTATGAGGATTGAAAAATCTTAATGATCAGTTCGAAGAAGTAGCGACCATTTTTTCGTCACTGGATTATTAACTTATATTTGATAGACTTAAACTTATGAGGAAATATTCATGGCCACACATCACGCAGCACCCAATGAAATTGTTGACTTGGCAACTTGGGCGCAAGACGTCCCAAATGAAAAAACAAAAGTCATTGTAAAAACAGATGAAATGGAACTGGTTCGCCTTACTTTTCCTGCGGGTAAAGAATTTGCAAATCACAAAGTATCAGGGCCCTGTGTGATCCATTGCATAACAGGAGAAATTGAGTGCGCAGCAATGGAAACAATACAAGTATTAACACCCGGCCAACTGCTTTATTTAATGCCCGATGAACTGCACTCTGTTAAAGCTGTAGTTGACTCAGTTGTTTTACTCACTATTATCTTTAAAGGTTAAATCGTTACTCCTATACCGGACAATTTTTTCAAGCATAATGCTGCACGATACCTCGTGATTACCTTTTAACTTAAACGGCGAATCTAACTCACAAATGCAACAGCCAGAAAATTATCGATTCAGGATTAAAAGGGTATACGAACAACCGGACAAGCATGACGGCCGACGTATCCTCGTGGACAGGCTCTGGCCGCGCGGTTTGACAAAGGAAAAAGCAAGTATTGATCTGTGGCTCAAAGATATCGCTCCCAGCACGGAGCTCCGGAAATGGTTTGGCCACAATCCGGATAGGTGGGAAGAGTTCAAGGAACGATATCTCGCTGAACTCAAGGGTAATAGTGAGCAAATCCAACGCTTAAAGCAAGAGCTGGACAAGGGTATCGTAACGCTCGTCTATGCCGCAAAGGACGAAGAACATAACCAGGCGGTTGTGATCCAAGAAAACAGCACGTTATTTTGTTAGCTGGAGGGGCGATGTACAGGGAAGGGTGCTAATAAACAAAAGACTCTAAAGTTCCACAGGATTTTAGCTAACCTATTGTCCATAAAGGTCTACAGACGATTTTCGATCTCTCAAATTTTAGTCTATTTTAGAGGCTGTTTTTTGAGAGCTTACAACCCGATGGAATCTACGATTTTTTCATCCGAGAAATCATGTGCCCCCTGCAAGTTAAAATGGCTCCACCGCATGACGGAATCGTTTCGTATGGCTTCCATGAGTTCCTTTTTGGCTATTTCTGCCCAACGCCTCGAAATGGTAAAAATAAGAAAGAGTTAATATACAGGAGCCTGTTACTCGATGTTCAAGTTTTTAAGCTTAGAAATACAGCCGGAAAACGGGTAAGCTAATCAGTGTAAACTGCCACGTATTTCAACACCATGTTGATGTACGAGCCGGCACACTTTATAAAATCGTTTGTCACTGATTTAGATGCAGCCCTGGGAAAGCTAAAGTCCAATGCCAGGCTGACGCACCTACAAAAGACTTGGCTAGGATTTTGTTTAACGGGGATGTTACTGACC
>NZ_JAWPOH010000048.1:0-26120 GCF_037671525.1 Methylobacter svalbardensis | reverse complement strand
GTTGTTGGCAGGATTATGGATATTCCTTTCTATGCAGGAGGTGTTGGATTGTTACTCCCATGAGGAGCTTGCCGCTTTGCAAGAAACAGCTCAGGATTTCCTAATGTGACTTGTGTAGATAGCTATGTAGATGCGGGAGGGAAACTATTATGAAACAGATCAACGTGGCAGGCTTGGTCATGGTCCTGATGGGGGTGATGACCAGCAACTCTGTATGGGCGAGAGGAGGGTATAGTGGTGATCACTATGGCGTGAGGCATTATGGTGGTGGTGGCTGGAGATATGGAGGCTACTATAGCGGACTAGGTTTAGGGTTGGGCTTAGGCTATGGCCTAGGCTATTATGGTAGGGCTTACTATCCCCCCTATTATGGCGGACCTTACTATTCCCCTTATTATGCTTATCCGCCCGCCGTTATCACTGTACCAATAACACCACCGGTTTACATTCAGCAAGCTCCACCTGTTACTCAACAATATGCACCTGGTTACTGGTATTACTGTAACAATCCCGAAGGTTATTACCCTTATATCAAGCAATGCCCAAGCGGTTGGCTACAAGTTGAACCGACCCCGTCTGCGCCTCGCTAAGGAGTACGAATATGTCCCGTTTTACCCTGGTGCTTTCGAGCACCGTTATACTGGCAGTATCCGGTTGTGTCAGTTTACCCAGCGGTCCCAGTGTCATGGTGCTGCCCGGTACCGGCTTTTCTTTTGATCAGTTTCGTAATGACGATGCTATCTGTCAGGAATACGCTTTGTTTCAGGTTGGCGGCACTACAGCGAATCAAGCGGCGGTGAATAGCGGCGTCACTAGCGCCGCAGTTGGTACCGCACTTGGTGCGGCAGCCGGCGCAGCAATTGGGGGAGGGCGCGGTGCTGCCATCGGAGCCGGTACCGGTTTGGTGGGCGGCAGCCTGGTTGGCACCGGCGCTGCCAGCAGCTCCATGTACGGAGTGCAACAGCGTTACGATATGGCTTATATTCAGTGCATGTATGCCAAAGGCCACCAGGTTCCAGTGTCGGGGCAGTTCTCCGGCGCAATACCCCAGCAAGATGTGCCGCCAGCCTCGCATGTTCCATCGCCACCGTCCGGCCCGCCACCGGCTCCGCCACAATAACAGCATGAGGAATAAAATTCACTCGCCCACAGGTTCACTAAAAAAAGCACGGGGTCGCTCATTAGGGAAACGGAGAATACTAAACTATCCCCCAGCGACTTGGTGAAACGGCCGTAATGCCAGCATCGCGGCGGTGGCGGTAGCCAACAAGAACGCCCGAGTCGTCTGGGCGCTGCTGACTCGGACGGAGAGCTATCACGCCCCGGTACCGGCCAGCACCTAAACAAGATGTGTGCAATAACCCGTTTTTTTAAACATTTAAAGAGGTTTTTAACCGCCACTCCCCAGTTGTGAAGCCTTTTTCAACGCGATGGCAAACCGGTTGGACTGGCGTTTTCAGGAATCCGTTCAGCGCATGGGCCTTCGAGGCCAGTAGGATGATAGAGATGAAAGCACGCGGAAATCCATCAGGGCCAGAGGCAGCAAAGACCTCATTAACAGGCCGGATATAGGGCGGCAACTGTGTTGACTGACCGTAGCGATCAAAGAGAAAAAGCTTGCAAAACGGAGGAGTCCATATATTTATCGACGAAGGAAGCGTATCGTTCGCGATTGATCCGCTTCGTACCTCGTGTAATCGACTACTTGTCTTTCGCTAACTGACTATGCCTCACAGAATAAGAAAAATAAACAATCAGCCCAATAACTAGCCAGATCACAAAGCGCAACCAGGTGAGGGCAGGCAAAAACGCCATCAGTGCGGTGCAGGACAGCATACCCAACACCGGAAATAGCGGGCTGAACGGCGAGCGGAACGGGCGTTTCATGTCCGGCTTGGTGATGCGGAGCACCAATACGCCTAAGCATACCAGCACGAATGCGGCCAGGGTGCCGATGTTGACTAGTTCGGCCAGGTCGCCTAGCGGAATGAAGCCTGCGGCTATCGCCATGATGATGCCGCATAAGACAATGACGCGTACCGGGGTTTGGGTTTTGGGGTTCACTTCGCTAAAGAACGGCGACAGCAGGCCGTCGCGGGACATAGCGAAGATGATGCGGGTCAGTCCGTAATACAGTACCAGCATGACGGTAGTCAGTCCTGCAATAACGCCGGTTGAAATCAGCGCCGACGCCCAGTTGTAACCGAGCAGGTTCAGGGCGTGAGCGACAGGCGAGGAGACGTTTAGTTCGGTATAGTTGACGACGCCGGTCAGCAGGCCGGAAACCAGGATGTAGATAACGGTGCAAAAAGCCAGTGAGGTGACGATACCGAACGGCAGGTCGCGTTGCGGATCGCGGGCTTCCTCGGCGGCGGTGGACACCGCATCGAAGCCGACGTAGGCAAAAAATACCAGTGATGCGCCCGCCAGTACGCCGGTGGTTTTGCCGTCAGGCAGGGTCTGAAACCAGCCGAACGGCATGAACGGATGCCAGTTTTCCGGGTGGATGTTGAACGCGGCAACGGCGATAAAGACGGTGATGGTGAGTAGTTTGACAAACACCATCGCATTGTTGACTTTGGCGCTGTGCTTTACGCCGATAATCAGCAGCAGCATCAATATCAGAATAATCGCGGTTGCAGGCAGGTTGATCAGTCCGCCGAGTTTTGGGGCTTTGGTCAGCATCTCCGGTAACGGTATGCCGATGGCGGTCAATGCGTTATTGAAGTAGCCGGACCAGCCGTTGGCGACGGTTGCTACGGCAAGGCTGTATTCCAGCAGCAAATCCCAGCCGATCATAAAGGCGAATATCTCTCCGAAAGCCACATAGCTGTAGCCGTATGCGCTGCCGCAGCCGCCGACTGAAGCGGACAATTCGGCATAAGACAAGGCGGCGAACGCGCAGGCGAGTCCGGCGATCACAAATGACAGGGTCACCGCAGGCCCGGATTGAGTAGCGGCGGCGATTCCGGTCAGTACAAAGATACCGGTACCGATGATTGCGCCTATACCGAGAAAGGCCAAATCCCATTTAGACAGACAACGCTTGAGGCCGCTGCCTGAGTCGTCATCCGAGGTAATGTGTTTGCTGCGAAAAATTTGCATGGACATGGGCGATCTCTTGTTATTGGGTTGAAGGTAATGTGTTGTATTAATTGAATTATAGGGCTAATGGCGATAATTCCCAAAATAAGCCCAAGAATGCCAGCTAAATTATGCTTGAGCCAGTCTGGCATGATATTATAGTCGGTTTTTTATAGGGGCAGATCTTGGTGTTTAGCTGGGGATTGTCTATATTAGGTGCGGATTTATCTACGCCTACAACTGGCAAACAACGTTGGTTGTTGAAAACAGTTATTATTTTTTATATTGTGTTTCTGAGAAATTTATCGCAATGAATATTCGCGCACTACTTAGCTTTACTATCTTACTGTCCGTCATTGGCGGTCATGCAAATGCTACGACCTATGCCATGCCTGAAAACACTCAGGATAGCGTCATCACTCAATACCCTGATGGTATGCCTTTAACCCGTACAGATGAGGACGAAACTTTATTGGATGTGGCACGTCGCTTTCTTTTGGGGCAAACAGAAATAGTCAGGTTAAACCCCGATGTTGATCGTTGGTTGGTTAAAAAAGGCGAGATTGTTCGTTTATCTAATAAGCGTATTTTGCCGGATTCGCCTCATAACGGAATTACCTTAAATATCTCCGAATACCGCATGTATTATTATCCGCCGACTAAAAAGGGTGAAGTGCCTAAGCAGGTCATGTCTTATGCACATGGCGTCGGTAGGCAGGATTGGAAGACACCATTGGGTAAAACTAAAATTATCCGAAAAATTATGAACCCTTCATGGCATCCGCCCGAATCAATTAGGCGCGAACATGCGGCGAATGGCGATCCTTTGCCGGTTGTTGTTGCGCCGGGGCCGAATAATCCTTTAGGTACGCGCGCACTGCATCTGGCGCTGCCGGGAGAATACCGGATACACGGTACCGATGTTGACAAGATTCATGGCATAGGCATGCAGATAACCCATGGCTGCGTTCGTATGTATCCTAAAGATGTCGAGGAGTTATACGATATGGTCGCGGTCGGAACGCCGGTCTATATCGTTAAGCAACCTATCAAGGTTGGCTGGCTGGATAATGTTCTTTATGTGGAAGCGCATCCTGATTTGGAGGGTGAGGAGACCACGCTGGAACAGCGTTTCGCCGTGGCACTGGGGTTGATTGAAAAGGCCGGTAATATCGCCAGGGATGGTATATATGGTGCAAGTCAGTCGGGAACTGAAATGCCTGATTTTGATCAAAAAGCGTTAAATCGGGCGCTTACTGGTCAGGCTGGCGAGCCTATAGCTATTTATGAGCGCTTGCCGCCGCTGGAAGATGCGGATGCGGGAGTGCAAGCCGAGGAAGCGCCTCAAGCGGCTCCCAAACCGGCGCGTCAACCTTCTCCAGCGGGTTATTATCGGGGCGACTAAGGCTGAACATTGTCAATAACCGCAGGGTGCAACAGCCCTGCGGGTAAATCTGTTAAACTACTTTGTTTTTAACGCATAACCTTTTTCCGGTGCATTCCTTTGAAAAAAATCCTTATTTCCGACAAATTGGCAGAAGCCGGTATCAATTATTTAAACGAGCAGTCCGGCATACAAATTCATATTGAAACTGGGCTCAATGAGGAGCAGCTGTGCAATATCATCGGGGATTACGATGCGCTGTTGATTCGTAGCGATACCCAGGTGACCAAAAAAGTTTTGCAGGCGGCAAAGCACCTAAAGCTGATAGGCCGCGCCGGTATCGGTGTCGATAACGTCGATATTCCTGCGGCAACGGAACTGGGGATTATTGTGATGAATACGCCGGATGCCAATGCGACCACGACGGCCGAATTGGCCGTTGCGCATATGATGTCGCTGAGCCGGCATTTGCCTAAGGCTGACCGCTCCATTCGCGCCGGAAAGTGGGAGCGTTCCAAGTTGATGGGCTCTGAAATTGCTCATAAAACCTTGGCGATATTGGGTTTCGGCACTATCGGTCGGATCGTCTCGCAACGCGGTTTGGGTCTGAAAATGCAGGTGATTGCTTATGATCCCTTTGTTGCGCCTGAAATATTTGCAGATCTGGGCGTTGAATCTGTCAGTCTGGAAGAGCTGGTGACTAGGGCGGATTATCTGACCCTGCATTGCCCTTTGATCGAAAAAACCCGCAACATTATTGGCAGCGCTCAGCTGGCGACGATGAAAAAAGAAGCGATGATTATCAACTGCGCTAGAGGCGGCTTGATTGACGAAGCCGCTTTGTATGAGGCCTTGAAAAATGGCCAGATAGCCGGTGCGGCGCTGGATGTTTATGAAAATGAACCGCCGGCCAACTCGCCGTTGCTGGAATTGGACAATATCGTTTTTACCCCGCATTTGGGCGCATCGACCAGCGAAGCGCAGGTCGCTGTCAGCGTCGAAATTGCCCGTCAGGCGGTTACTTTTTTAAAGACCGGGGAGGCGGTTAATGCGTTAAACCTGCCTAGAGTATCGGCGGAAGAGCTGAAAAAATCGCGCGAATTTATGACGCTAGCCAATATTCTTGGCAAGGTGTTGGTGGGTCTGGCGACCAAACCGATAGAAAAAATCGAAGTGGCGTTAATGGGCAGGGCGGCAGAAGTTGAAGTGCGTCCGGTTTCTGTCGCTGCCTTAATCGGCGTGTTAAGCGGACAATTTTCCACACCGGTAAACCGGGTTAACGCCGAAAATATTGCCAAGCGCCAGGGCATTGTTCTGGTTGAATCGAAAACCGAAGAAACTCAGGACTATTTGTCGCTGATCAAGGTGACTGGGCATTGCGGGGGTCAAACCATTACGCTGGCGGGAACCTTGTTGGGCGGCTGTCATCCGCGTCTGGTTTGTATTGACCAGTTTGATATTGAAGTGGTACCCGAAGGCACCTTATTAGTGACTCAGCATGACGACAAGCCGGGCGTTATCTCGGCAATCAGCAGTGTGCTGGGCAATGCCAATATCAATATCTCCAGGATGCAGGTGGGTACGGCGGATGAACAGCAGCAGGCGATGGCGGTTATTAGTGTTTCCGAACCCTTGACAGATGATTTGTTGCAGCAGTTGTGTCTTATTCCTGCGGTACAGAAGGCTATCCAGATTAACTTATGAGTTTTGATGTCATCTGCTTTGATTGCGACAGCACCTTAAGCAAAATAGAAGGCATAGACGAACTCGCCCGGCGTGTCGGCTTGGGCGAGGAAATGTCCAGATTGACCAATGCGGCGATGAATGGCGAAGTGCTGCTAGAAGCCGTCTATGAGCAACGTTTGTCGCTGATCAGGCCGGATCAGTCCAGCATCAACTGGCTGGCTGATTTGTATATCGAGCAGATCGTCGATGGCGCTAAAGAAGTATTTGAGACTTTAACTACACACGGTAAGGAGCTGCACATTATCAGCGGCGGACTCCGTCAGGCTATTTTGCCGCTGGCACGGGTTTTAGGTTTGCCGGAAACTCAGGTTCACGCAGTCGATATTTATTTCAATGCAGACGGCAGTTATCGCGATTATGATCAGAACTCGCCGTTGGCCAGATCGGGCGGCAAAGCCGTTGTTGTGGGCACACTTAAGGCGCAAGGCTCACTGGTTATGGTGGGCGACGGCAACACCGATATGGAAACCAAGCAGGCCGGAGCCGTTGTGATCGGCTTTGGCGGCGTGGTTGATCGGCAGGTGGTTCGCGAACAAGCCGATTTTTATAGCGCTGAACCGACCTTGGTGTCAATACTGGCGCATATTATATAAACGACCGATTAATTTAACTGTACTTTAAGAGAGAGACAATGGCTGGGCATAGTAAATGGGCTAATATCAAGCATCGTAAAGCAGGGCAGGATGCTAAACGCGGCAAAATTTTCACTAAAATGCTGCGGGAAATAACGGTAGCAGTAAAAACCAGTGGGCCGGATGCTGCAAGTAATCCTACCTTACGCACTGCGGTTGATAAAGCCTTGGGTGCAAATATGCGCCGCGATACCATTGATACCGCGATCAAAAAAGCGTCCGGCGCTTTAGAAGGTGTTAGTTATGAAGTCGTTCGTTATGAAGGTTACGGTCCTGGCGGCACGGCGGTTATGGTCGATTGTCTGACCGATAATCGTAACCGCACTGTCGGCGAAGTGCGTCATGCTTTTTCTAAAGCAGGCGGCAACTTGGGCACAGACGGTTCTGTGGCTTATATGTTTAGTAAAATCGGTATTCTCAGTTATGCGCCTTCGGTTGATGAGGATGCTCTGATGGAGGCGGCTTTGGAAGCCGGGGCGGAAGATGTCATCGTCAATGACGATGGTTCGGTGGATGTGATGACCGCGCCGGAAAGCTATCTGGAAGTCAAAGATGCGTTGATTGCCGCAGGTTTTACGCCGGATAATGCCGAAGTTACCATGCAGGCCGCAACGATGGCTGAACTGGATGCCGATGGCGCGGAAAAGATGATGCGTTTGATAGATCGGTTGGAAGATCTGGATGACGTGCAGAATGTTTATTCCAATGCGGATATTAGCGACGAAATTATGGATGGGCTGGAATAATTTAGGCTAAGGTCTGTCTCGTTCCCACGCGCTGCGCCGGGAGTGTCGAGTATAGGCCTTGCAAACACAGGACTCAGCGCGTCCATTACCGGGTTTCGACTCAACGAATGGGAACAAGGAACTTAATTAATAGCTGATGCGAATTTTAGGGATAGACCCCGGTTCCAGAATAACCGGTTACGGCATTATAGAAGACTCAGCGCACGGTTATAAATACATAGCCAGCGGCTGTATTCGGATTAAAGTCGATTATTTTCCTGATCGGCTGAAGCAAATATTTGACGGCATTGTCGAAGTTGTCGAACGCTATCAACCTGAACAAATGGCCATAGAGCAGGTGTTTATGCATAAAAATGCCGATTCGGCACTCAAGCTGGGTCAGGCGCGTGGAGCGGCAATTTGTGCGGTTCATACCGCCGGTTTGCCGGTGTTTGAATATGCGGCCCGGCAAGTCAAACAGGCGGTGGTAGGCAAGGGCAGCGCCGAAAAAATACAGGTTCAGCACATGGTGAAAATTCTGTTAAATATTCAAGGTGAGTTGCAGATCGATGCCAGCGATGCGCTGGGTATCAGCATTTGTCATGCCCATTATCAGCAAACTGCACAACGTTTGCAGCAGGGTTTGTTGCGATGATCGGTTTTCTGCGCGGCAAACTGGTGTTTAAAGCGCCGCCATTGTTGATGCTCGACGTGAATGGCGTCGGCTATGAAGTCGAGGCGCCGATGACGACTTTTTATAATCTGCCCGCCATTGGTTCCGAGATTATGCTGCATACGCATCTGGTGGTTCGGGAAGATGCGCAGATCCTATTCGGGTTTTCAGCCGAAGCGGATCGGGCTATGTTCAGAACCCTGATCAAGGTCAATGGCGTCGGCCCTAAGCTGGCTTTGACGATTTTATCGGGACAGAGTGCCGAAGAATTCCATCGCTGCATTCATAATAATGATACCCAAGCCTTGGTGCGCTTGCCTGGAGTCGGTAAAAAAACGGCCGAACGTCTGGTTATTGAAATGCGCGACCGGTTGCCGGACTTGAGTGATTCAACCGATTCGGTCGATTCATCAGCAGTCGGCGGCGATAAAATACAACGGGTTAATAACCCAAAACAGGAAGCCATCAGCGCCTTGTGTTCTCTGGGCTATAAGCCGCTGGATGCCGGAAAAATGGTGCAGAATATCAGTGCTGAAGGCAAAAACTGTGAAGACATTATCCGACTGGCATTACAAGGCTCGGTCAGATGATAGAAAGCGACCGCATGGTGACCGCCACCAGCCATGCCGATGAAGAACGTCAGGATCGTGCTATCCGACCCAAACGCCTAGCCGATTATATCGGTCAGCAAGAATTGCGCGAGCAAATGGAGATTTTCATTCAGGCGGCAACGGCACGAAAAGAAGCCTTGGATCATGTATTAATTTTCGGCCCGCCCGGTTTGGGGAAAACGACGCTAGCTAATATTATCGCCGCCGAAATGTGTGTTAAAATCCGCCAAACATCCGGCCCTGTACTGGATAAAGCCGGTGATCTTGCCGCATTGCTGACTAATCTTGAACCGCATGATGTCTTGTTTATCGATGAAATACATCGTCTGAGTCCTGCAGTTGAAGAGATTTTATATCCGGCCATGGAAGATTATCAGCTTGATCTGATGATAGGCGAAGGCCCTGCCGCGCGCTCTATCAAGCTGGATTTGCCGCCTTTTACCCTGGTAGGCGCGACCACTCGTGCCGGCTTGATGACATCGCCGTTACGTGATCGTTTTGGCATCGTTCAGCGCTTGGAATTTTATACGGTTGAGGAATTGGCGAGTATTGCGCTGCGATCAGCCAAGGTGCTGGGTATCGAAATGGAACAGCGCGGCGCTTATGAAATAGCCCGTCGTTCTCGCGGAACGCCCCGAATTGCAAATCGATTGTTGCGTCGGGTGCGGGACTATGCGGAAGTAAAAGGCAATGGCACGATTACTGAGGAGCTGTCCTTTAAGGCTTTGGAAATGTTGAAAGTGGATAATAACGGTTTTGATTCATTGGACCGCAAACTGCTTATGGCCATGATTGAAGGCTTTGCCGGTGGGCCGGTAGGACTGGATACGTTAGCCGCTGCAATCAGTGAGGAACGGGGTACCATTGAAGATGTTGTGGAACCGTATTTGCTGCAACAGGGATTTATTATGCGCACACCTCGCGGCCGTGTAGTCACCCAGAATGCTTATTTGCATTTTGGCTTGCAGCCGCCAAAACATTTAGGTGTATCTGAGGATTTGTTTGAATAATTAAACGGATATGAACGATTTTATTTGGCCGGTGCGCGTTTATTACGAAGACACCGATGCAGGCGGGGTGGTGTTTTACGCTAACTACCTGAAGTTTTTCGAACGGGCCAGAACCGAAATGCTCAGAGCCATGGGCTATGAACAGGATGAGCTGATCGCCAGTGAAGGCATTATTTTTGTAGTACGTTCCGTGCAGGTCGATTATTTAAGTCCTGCCCGGTTTAACCAACAACTGCAAGTGAGTGCAAAAGTGAGTCTGGCTAAAAAAGTCAGCCTTATTTTTGAGCAAGTTGTAACGCGAGGCGATGATATTTTGTGCAGAGGCAGTGTTAAAATTGCCTGTTTGGATGCACAAACCCTGCGTCCTAAAGCTATTCCCGAAACTTTATTTAGAGCACTTAGAGCACACCATTAATGAATACTGATTTATCGCTTTTCCATTTAGTTAAAGAAGCCAGCTTTGTCGTTCAATTCGTCATGGTGATATTGTTGGCCGCATCGGTGTCATCATGGACCTTTATTTTCAGCAAACGCAAAGAGCTTAATCGGGCGATTGAAATCACCGATGAATTCGAACAACAGTTTTGGTCCGGCGTGGTGTTGGCTGAGCTTTATCGAAAGTTGGCGGCCAAGGATTTTGAGCCGGAAGGCATAGAAAAAATATTCCTGGCCGGATATAAAGAATTTTCCCGAATGCGCCAGGCCGGTAATGTAGAACCCGGCGTGCAGGTTGAAAGTGCGCAGCGAGTCATGCGTATCGAATTATCGCGTGAATTGGAACGACTGGATGAGCATTTGGCCTTTCTTGCTACAGTCGGTTCGATCAGTCCTTACATCGGTTTATTCGGCACAGTTTGGGGCATCATGAATTCCTTCATGTCGTTAGGTAATGTCAAGCAGGCAACTTTGGCGCAAGTCGCACCGGGTATTGCCGAAGCCTTGATCGCAACAGCCATAGGTTTGTTTGCCGCAATCCCCGCGGTTATTGCGTATAACCGCTTTTCTACTCGACTGGACAGATTGACCGGTCGATATGAGTTGTTTGTTGAAGAGTTCGTCGTATTGTTACAACGTCAGGCGCATCAAAAATGAGCGCTCCACAAATGGGCAGGAAAAATGGGCGCAGGAAGCCTATGGCAGAAATCAATGTGGTTCCCTACATTGACGTGACTTTAGTGCTGCTGATTATTTTCATGATAACAACGCCGATGTTGCAAACAGGCGTGGAAGTCGAGCTTCCGCAAGCAGAATCGGCAACCGTAGAATCCGAAGGCGATAATTTACCTGTAGTTTTATCAATTAATGAACAAAGCCAATATTTTATTACTGTTGATGACCAGGAACCTGAGCAGATACAGCGTGAAGAGGTCGAGGCTCGGGTAATGGCGGTATTAAACAAGAAGCCGAACACCCAGGTTTTAATCGGAGCCTATAAGGGTATTGAATATGGTGTCGTGGTTACGCTAATGGCGGGATTAAAAAATTCCGGTGTGCCTAGTGTGGGTTTAATGACTAAGTCGAGCGAACAATAGATTTCGATGGATAGTAAAAGGAAATTTACATGGCCTGTCATTCTGGCCTTGGCTTTGCATCTTACGATTTTAGGTCTGTTTGCTTTAAGTGCTCTGATAAAGCCAGAAAAAATAGAATCGGAAGCAGCGCCGGAGATTATTCATGCTGAAATTGTTGATGAGGCCACCGTTAAAAATCCGGCTGAGGCTACCGCAGAGCCTGTAAAGCAGGAGGACAGTCAGGCTGAAGAGGCAATAAAGCAAGAGGCGGAAGCCAGTCAAGAAACCGAGCGGGCAGAAGCTGCCAAAGCCGAAGCGGCAACGCAGGCCAGAGCCGAAGCCAAACAGGCGGAAGCTGCCAAAGCCGAAGCGGCCGCACAGGCCAGGGCCGAAGCCAAACAAGCTGAAGCGGCTAAAGCCAAAGCCGAAGCGGCAACGCAGGCCAGAGCCGAGGCCAAACAGGCGGAAGCCGCCAAAGCCAAAGCCGAAGCGGCAACGCAGGCCAGAGCTGAAGCCAAACAGGCGGAAGCCGCCAAAGCCAAAGCCGAAGCGGCAACGCAGGCCAGAGCCGAAGCCAAACAGGCGGAAGCGGCTAAAGCCAAAGCCGAGACGGCCGCACAGGCCAGGGCCGAAGCCAAACAGGCGGAAGCGGCTAAAGCCAAAGCCGAGGCGGCCGCACAGGCCAGGGCCGAAGCCAAACAGGCGGAAGCGGCTAAAGCCAAAGCCGAGGCGGCCGCACAGGCCAGGGCCGAGGCCAAGCAAGCGGAAGCTGCCAAAGCCAAAGCCGAGGCGGCCGCACAGGCCAGGGCCGAGGCCAAGCAAGCGGAAACGGCCAAAGCCAAAGCCGAAGCGGCCGCACAGGCCAGGACCGAAGCCAAACAGGCGGAAGCGGCCAAAGCCAAAGCCGAAGCGGCCGCACAGGCCAAAGCCGAGGCCAAACAGGCGGAAGCCGCCAAAGCCAAGGTCGAAGCAGAGCGATTTGCAGCAGCTAAAGCGAAAGTAGCAGCAGAAAAAGCAGAAGCCGCTAGGGCGAAAGCCGAGGCTGAAAAGGCCGAGGCAGCAAGGATGGATGCAGAGCAAGCGAGAATGGATGCAGAGCAAGATCAGCTGGCGATAAAAACCGCCGCCGCCGCCATTCGGCAAAAAGTAGCCAGAAGCTGGATTCGACCGGTTTCTGCTTCAGCGGGTTTAAAGTGTACAATTCAGGTTAGGTTGATGTCTGATGGTACGGTGATAGATGCCGTAGTTGTTACCAGCAGTGGTGATGCTATTTTTGATCGTTCAGCGGAAAATGCTGTGCACCGAGCATCGCCGCTTCCGGTGCCTAAAGATAAAGAATTAGCAGCCAAAGAATTTAAGTCATTTAAGTTTTTGTTCGATCCAGATCGTTCCCGATGATCTGAAGCGCGGTATTATCATCATAAAGATGTCGTTGATGCGTCAGCGTCAATTATTTAACGGTTAAGTTATTGGGGTAAACAAATGAGCTTTTTTAGAAAAATTTTGTTGATGTGTTTGGTCGGTTTCTATGTGCCAAATAGCCATGCAGAGCTGACCATTGAAATTACTGAAGGCATTGAAAGTGCTCTGCCTATTTCAATTGTTCCTTTTGCTATGCAAGGGGCATCGGGCGTTCCAGTTGATGTTAGCTTTGTCGTTGATACGGACTTAGGGCGTAGCGGTTACTTTAAAACGCTGGATAAGCAAAGTATGCCGGGTAGACCCAGTACGGCGGAAGCGGTCCAGTTTAAGGACTGGCAGGCTATAGGCCAGAATTATCTGGTTATCGGGCAGGTGACTGAAGACCATGGTCAATACAATGTCCAGTTTCAGTTGTTTGATGTTTATAAGGGCGGACAGTTGATGGGCTACCGAATGACCTCATCAGCGGCCAATTTGCGCAGAACGGCTCATCAGATCAGTGACCTTATCTTTGAGAAACTGACCGGTAAGAAAGGTGTTTTCAGTGGTCGAATTGCATACGTTACCAGCAGTAGGCAGGGCAAACAAAGTACCCATAAGCTGCAGATTTCCGATGCGGATGGATTTAATGCGCAGACCATAGCCTCGTCTGTGGAGCCGTTGATGTCCCCTGCGTGGTCGCCGGATGGTAGAAAGATAGCCTATGTCTCATTTGAGAAAAAAGCAGCTGCAATTTATGTTCAGACCTTAGCGACCGGCGATAGAGCAAGAATTGCCGAATTCCCCGGTATTAATGGCGCCCCCTCGTGGTCGCCGGATGGGACAAAATTGGCTTTGACCTTGTCTAAAGATGGCAGTCCTGATATCTACACCTTAAACCTGCTGACGCGATCTTTAACCAAATTGACCAGTAGTTTTGCCATTGATACCGAGCCTACTTGGTCTCCTGATGGCAGCAGTATTGTCTTTACCTCGGATCGAGGCGGAAAGCCGCAACTGTATATTATGTCTAGCCAAGGTGATGATCAAAAAAGACTTACATTTTCAGGTAGTTATAATGCCAGCGCCAGTTTTTCACCGGATGGTAGAAGTATAGCCATGGTACATGGGAATGGCAGCGATTATCGTATTGCGGTGATGGATATGGCAACCAAGTCAGTTAATGTCATAACTGATGGGCGATCAGATGAATCTCCAAGTTTTGCCCCGAATGGTAGTATGATTTTGTATGCTTCCCGGAAAGGTAATGCAGGTTACTTATCAGCTATATCATTGGATGGTAAAATGCAGCAGAAGCTGGTGTTCGATAGTAACGACGTTCGCGAACCGGCATGGGCGCCTTAGTTTGACTGGACTTAACATATTTTTTGTAAAATTAAATTAATAGACTACTTTTTGGGAATTAAAATGAAATTGAATAAAACAGTATTGGCATTGGCAATAAGCGCGGTAATCCTGTCGGGTTGTAGTGACGATGAATTGGATACCAGTCTTACTGACGGCACTCAAAATGCCACCAGTGGTATCAACGATGCATCAACTAGTGGGATTAATAATGGATCAGGCTTGCCTGGCTCAGAAATGAGTGGTTCGGGTATGTATCCGAATGCTGGTATAGGCCCTGAATTCAGCGATCCAAGCAACCCGCTGTCAAAGAGCACTATTTATTTTATGCTGGATAGTAGTCAGGTTCAGGATGATTTTGTTCCGGTCATTGCCGCGCATGCTCGATATCTGATGGCACACCCTGATCAGCGCGTGGTCATGGAAGGCCATGGTGATGAACGCGGTTCTCCTGAGTACAACATTGCACTGGGTGAGCAGCGTGCAAAATCTATAGCCAGTATGATGAAAGTTCAAGGTGTTGCTGGCGATCAGTTTAATGTCGTCAGTTATGGCGAAGAAAAACCGGCGTCATTCGGACATGACGAGGCATCTTGGGAGCTTAATCGTCGTGTTGAATTAGTTTATCAAGGCAAATAAATGAAAGCTCGTCTTATCATGTTGCTGTGTGTTTGCGGTGCAGTCCATGCAGAATCTTTACCGCCCGTTATTGATAATTCAATGTATCCAGCGGGTGAGGTTAGTGCTGTACAGCCCTCATCAGGTAATGGTCTGTATGAAATGATGAGGCAACTGGAACAATTGCAAACTGAAGTGCGGCAACTGACAGGCAAGCTAGAAGAGCAGACTTATCTTATTGCCGAGATGAAAAAATCTCAAAGTACGATGTACTCTGATTTTGATGAGCGGATGCAGAGTCTTGAGCAAAAAGCCGAAGCGGCGGTTAAGCCAATAGCCGATGAAAATTCCCCAATGCAAGAGGGTTCAGTTGAATCGGAAGCTAAAATGGTAGAACCGCCGGTTGATGCTCCAGAGGTTAAGCAGACTTCCGAACAGGAACAGGATGCTGGGCCGGCCGCCGGTGAAGCTTCCGCTCCTGCCCCTCGCCTACCTCCTGTAGGCGATGAAAAACAGCAATATCAGCAAGCGTATGAAGCACTTAGAAATGGACATACTGCCAAGGCGATTGTTGCCTTTAATGCCGTGCTAAGTAAAAACCCCGGTAGTGAGTATGCAAACAATGCTCAATATTGGCTAGGTGAGGCCTATAGGGTTAATCAGGATGTTGATTTGGCGCGTAAGGCTTTTAATGACATGGTTGAAAAATATCCGGATAGCACAAAAGTACCGGATGCTTTATTGAAACTCGGGTATATCGAAGTTGAGCAGAAGAATACAGTCAAGGCGCGCGAATATTTAACGCGCGTTACCGTAGATTTTCCCAGCTCGACAGCGGCTCGATTAGCGGCAAAGAAATTACTTTTACTTGGCGATATTAAATAAACAATAGCTGTGAGTTTGTTACGTATAACTGAAATTTTCCATTCGTTGCAGGGTGAGTCGAATACGGTAGGTCTGCCCACCGTTTTTATTCGACTCACCGGCTGTCCGTTAAGATGTGTCTATTGCGATACGGCCTATGCTTTTACCGGCGGTAAAAAAATAGAGATTGATGCCGTTATCGCGCAGACTGAGCAGTACGGAACCCAATATATCACCGTAACCGGGGGTGAGCCTCTGGCGCAACCTGCCTGTCTTGAGTTAATGACAAAATTGCTTGATAAAGGCTATTGTGTTTCGCTTGAAACCAGTGGTGCGCTTGATGTGTCGGCAGTCGATCAGCGCGTTGTCAAAGTCATGGATCTTAAAACACCCAGCTCAGGTGAATTAAGTAAAAATCTTTATCAAAATATTGAGTATCTGACTCAAAAAGATCAGCTTAAGTTCGTCATCGGTAATGATGAGGACTATGACTGGTCAAAAACCGTTTTAACCGAATATGACTTGCCTAATCGTTGCCAGATATTGTTTTCACCGGTGATGGGGCAGCAAAATCCAACCGAATTAGCCGAAAAAATTCTTAAGGACAGATTGCCTGTTCGCTTTCAACTTCAACTCCATAAGATACTTTGGGATGACGCCCAAGGTAAATAAATCGATATGCAAAAAAAAGCCATAGTCCTGTTATCAGGGGGATTAGATTCAATTACCGTCCTTGCGCTTGCAAAAAAGCAGGGATACAAATGTTATGCCTTAAGCTTTGATTATGGGCAGCGGCATAATGCCGAACTGATAGCGGCCGCGCAGATAGCGGCAGATTATCAAGTCGAAGATCATAAAGTCATCAAGCTGGGCTTAAGCTCGATTGGCGGTTCCGCACTGACCGATGAGCACATTGCCGTGCCAAACACCCCGCAGGAAGGCATACCGGTAACCTATGTGCCGGCAAGAAATACCATATTTCTGTCTTTTGCCTTGGGTTGGGCAGAAGTTTTAAAGCTGAACGATATTTTTATCGGTGTTAATGCCGTCGATTATTCCGGCTATCCGGATTGCAGGCCTGAATTTATTAACGCATTTCAGCAATTAGCCAACCTTGCCACCAAGGCTGGCGTGGAAGGCGAACATTTCGCCATACACACCCCGCTGATCGCGCTCAGCAAGGCGGAGATCATAAAGCAGGGTGTGGCATTGGGTGTAGATTACCGACGCACGGTTTCCTGCTATTCCGCCGATGAGCAAGGTCGTGCATGTCGAGTATGCGACGCTTGTCGTCTAAGAAAAACCGGATTCATAGAAGCGGGAATAGAAGATCCAACGCAATATCAATTAAGCTGAAAAAAAGTGTTGCGAGAATCGAGTTAATCCGTATAATAGGCAATCTTTGTTGGGTCGTTAGCTCAGCCGGTAGAGCACCGCACTTTTAATGCGATGGTCGCGCGTTCGAATCGCGCACGACCCACCACCAAAGAACAAATAAAACAAGAGGTTATCTTTAGTCGGACGCCTCTTTTTTTATGCCTAAAATTTGGCTGGGTAACTTTTGTGGTAACTTTTTCATTTACTCATCCAGCGCGTCTTAAGATCTGTGAAGGCTTCTGATCGACAATGCGTTCAACAGCTTCCAACAGTTCTGAAACTTCAGCAGGCGAGTAGTGAGTCGTAATATCACCATTGGTGTGATGCAACAAAACTTTCCTCGTTTCCAGGGGTACTCCCGCATTCCTCAGTCGTCTTCCAAACGTGTGTTTCAGATTATGAGGTCCACGATTGTATTCATCAGATTTTGGGAGTCCTGCTTTTCTCCACGCATTTTTCCAGCCAGTGTTGTGAATCCGAGTAATCCGGTTGCCACTATACGGAAAAACATACTCATCATGTTTTCCGCGTTGAGCGTCAATAACAGATTTCGCCACGCGATTTAAAACCACCATTTGGTCTTCCTTGTTTTTTTCGCCTGGCCACACGCCATCAGAATAAATTCGCTTTCTCCCTGGTGTTATAAAAATACTGGTATCCAGTTCAGGAATTTTTACCTCCCAATCCCAGCGTAACCAACACACCCCTTGTTCCCTTAAACCCGTATTGACAGCAAATAAGGCCATCACTGCCAAGTGAGAGGGTAGCGCTTCGAATAAACGTTGCTGCTCCTGCCAATCCAACGGATACGGAATAGCAGAGTCTTCCCAGTCAGGCATTTCTAATAACGGTGGGCAGCTTAAGTAAGCGTGTCCATCATTATTCCGCCAGGAGCGAGCTGCCAGGGTGAGAATTCGACGAATCACCGCCAAATCACGTTTGACTGTAGCGCTTCTGATGCCTTCCTTACGTCTGTATTCAATGAGAGCCTGCAACGTCCCCATGTGTATTTGGGATAGCGTCAAGCTGCCTATAAATGTCTTAGCAAGGGTAATCGTGAAGATATCGCGATCTAAGCTGCGTTTAGTCGATTCGTTGACATAGCGTGTAGCAGCTTCATTGAAAGTCATGATGCCGTCCTGAGTTCTCTGATTGCTGTCTTGTAAGTCAGCAATGATTTTATAAAACTCAGTTTCAGCTTCGTCTGTCGAGGTAGCTTTTAAACGTTGCCTAATCCTCCCGTGGTTTTTTATGCGTTTATCGATACTCCATTGCTTTGTTTTTCGATCGTATTGCAAGCCTGATATTGTTTTTGACATGATTATGTCTCCTTGGGTCAGTATCAGGACTCACCGTTGCCCTCTAATATTCGATGCTTTTGATGATTTAATCAAGTTATAAATGGTAAATGAACGATTGGATTACATCATGTATGTTCATAAGTTCTATCAATTAGATCCCTTATGATAGATTTCATAAGTCCATAAAAAAAGATTTTTTAAATTCAGTTTGTCGATTGGCAGTGTCATAATTTAGGTTGTGCTGGAGCATTGGGACGCATTGAGTTATGATTTTTTGTCGTCATGCGTGTGGGGATTGCTTATTGCTTAATTCAGATGTTTTTACACGGTAATTCGGGGTGCGGATAGTTCAAGATTATATTCGCCGCATAATTAAGAACGATTTCATCAAAATATAGGGCTAAACTCACGCATTACTTGGAGGGCATTTCACGTATTTCTGAGCTGTTTATGGCTTCAGATCTGGGGTTGGGGTGTTGGGGTGTTGGGGAGAATAAAGCTAATAAGTCCAGCAGTAGAGATGTGCTACTGGACATATTTTCTAAATGCCACACATATTTCGGAATATTGAGATTAATTATGCTGACGTGCAATAAATGTCGTTGATCGGAACTCCACAGCTTTTTCAGCAGCAGTTAAAAGGTCTAAAACATCAGCTGGTGAATAGAGTGTTGTTACGTCATGGTTAGTGTGATGTAGTAACACTTTTCTGGTTTCTAAGTGAACCCCAGCATTTCTTAACCGCCTTCCAAAGGTATGTTTCAAGTTGTGTGGTCCTTTTTTGACTTCTTTGCAAACTGGTAAGCCTGATTCAACCCAGGCATTTTTCCAGCCTGAATTATTCATTCCGCCAATTCTTTTGCCTTTAAACGGAAAAACATAAGGACAGTTGTCTTTACGCTGACGACGTTGTACATCAATTACTGCTTTTGCAATCTTGTTTAAAACGACAATTTGATCTTCCTTGTTTTTTTCTCCAGGCCAAATGCCATCAGCATAGGGTCGTTCTTTGCCAGGCGTAAGAAAAATACTAGCATTTAATTCCGGTATTTCTACTTCCCAATCCCAGCGCAGCCAACAGATACTTTGTACTCGTAAACCTGTGTTAATAGCAAAAAAAGCCATTCTTCTCAAATGTTTAGGTAGCTTTCTGAACAAGTTTAATTGTGCCTTCTTATTTAATGGATAGGGTTCTCCCGCATCATCCCATTTGGGTAAGTCGAATAAAGGAGCGGTTAGTAGATAAGGTTTTGAATCTACGGTTCTCCATTTATTGACAGCAAGTCTTAAAATGCCACGAATGACAGCTATATCTCTAATCACCGTGCTACTTTTCAGGCCAGCCTCTTTGCGTGCGAGAATAAAAGATTTAAGCGTTTCGTTGTGAATTTCATTTAGCGTTAAATCCTTCAGGAAAGGATCGGCAGCTTTTAGGGTGTGAATATCACGAGAAAAGCTTTTTTTGGTTGATTCACCAATATATTTTAAGCCCGCTTCACGAAACGTCATCAATCCGTGATCTCGTCTAACTACAGTCGCCTGAAGATTGGAAATGATGTTATAAAATTCTATTTCTGCTTCCTCTTTAGTGCTTGCTCGTAAACGTTTTCTGAGTCTTCCGTGACCTTTGATTCTTTTGTCGACGCTCCACTGCGCCGCGTCTTTATCATATTGTAATCCTGGTATTCTTTTTGACATTCTGTATTTTCCTTGTTGGTTGACTTTGATATACCATGACTAATTTTGAACGCATCTATTGCGGCATCTAAATCAACTCTATCAAAAGCAACATACTTTGGGCCGTCATGTATTTCAATGTCGACTAAAGGACGAATGTTCCTATCAAAAAGTGATTTATCCATGTCGCAGTATCCTGGGGCATTTCGGTATCTGATTAATCTAGGTAAAATCATGTATAATTAATTAAGGTATTGATAATTAATGAATTTTTATAATAATTCAGAAAAATCGGTTAAATTTGCACAAAAATCCTCATGATGCAAACTGCCTTTAGAAAAAGACCATCTTTTGCTACGAGAGTGTGTTTTGTTATTTTTCATTTGCATTGATCTGCTTAATGACGAGTTTTGTGCATGATTTCATTAGTTTCTTCGGTTAAGAGCAGGTTAGTGCCGTTGTTTCTGTACCATTACTGGGCTGTAGTGTCCTACAATCCAGCACTTCTAGAGAAGCCAACAAGCGCAAGACATGTCAGTTCTACTAATGGAACCATAAACATAAATATTGCTTAAAACCATCGCGCCGTACTTGCTTGTGTTTATATCCTAACTTCCTCATTACCACGCCGACCTTCTTCGTAATACCAGGAGTCATAACCCAAAACCTTGGGTCGACTTTCAGACATTCTTCAATAATATCGGTTGTAGAAATCCCATCTCTATCTTCTGGCTTCATTTTATTCGGTGCTGATAAATAGGGGGTCTGTAACCAGGTTTCAATTTTTTCTTCCAATGGATCAATTATTTCAAATTTAGAGTGTTCTTCATGCGCTAATCGCTCAGCGTCTTGCCACGCTACTCCTGTAGCATTAAACAACACAGCAGCCTCCGCCCACAGTTGCTTATAGTCTGCAGCAATAGCTTTGCGATCTGCTTTGGTAACTACGATGGGTAAGAAGCGGCGATTTCCAGTTGGGTCAGCTAAAAACTCCTCTTGATTTGTTGTGCCAATCATTATCAATCGCCGAGGAAATGTAGTCGTAAACTCTTTAAACTTTGGAGTCCACTTTTCATGTCTACGCGTGATAAACGACTTAATTGTCTCCAAATCTTTAGTATTTAGTCCCCGCAACTCAGCTAATTCAGCGATTAGAGTTCCTCGCATCTTGCGTGAAAGGTCGTCATCTTTCTCATTCAAACTTATTTCGCAGAAATGCTCAGGCGAGGGTACCATTGCCGCAAGAGCGGTCGATTTGCCCATGCCCTGATTACCCAGCAAGACGGGTACCATGTCAGCCTGGCAGCCAGGCGAAAGAACCCTGCCCGCCATTGCCGTCCATGTATAGAAAGCCACAGAGCGTGCATAAGGTGCGTCATTTGCTTCGAAATACCGTATAAAAAAGGTCTCAATGCGACTCACTCCATCCCAGTTTAGTGAGTTAAGCCATACCTTTGCCGAATCGAATTTGTTTCTATACGCAACTACACTAACAGCGTCGCGCATTAATTCCTGTCTGACATTTGTGAACCCCCTGACCGCTAGAGCCATTCTCAGTTCCGTATAGTGCTGATCACAAAAAGGTTGCCACTGGCCGTCACCACAATGAAACATGAGCTCTTCACGAAACTCATCAAATCCAATGTTAAAATCTATAAAATCCTTATCATCAATAGCTGAGCAAACATTCAATAAGCAGGCAATAATCTGGTTTTTATCATTACGCTTAAGTTTCGATGCGCTAACTAATTGGTACAATGTCGATAGCTTCGAACCATAAATCCCGTCTTCTAAATTTTTAAATAAGAAATATTGTTGGCCGCCATGTGCAAAACTGTTAATGCATGGCTTATTACCATCATTCCAGTAAAATTTTGCCGTACTTACGCCATATTCTTTCCCTTCGATCGGATCAGCTAACGATTTTTTATCAAACAATTTTGGATTATCTAGCACATGGGCTACAGTAAATGTCCCCATGTCATCAGAAAATTCCAAAGGGAAAATGCCATATAAATCATTACATTTATTTGCCAACATCCCCTTAATCGTTTTTCTGGCTAGATCATCGGTAGCCCCTTTTTGTTGCATTATTTTTTCGACAGTTAGCTCCACCCATTCTTTACATTTGGATTCACTGGAGGGTTTAATCGCCGCTTTTGCTTCATCTTGCAATCGTTTCACAGCAACTAATTCCACGCTGCTTAAGTCTGCCAGAGTCATTGTGTCTAATGATCCGCCTGATACATATTGCATTGCGGGCGGCGTCCATTCCAGGCCTTCTCCCTGAATAATTGGCTGACTTACAAAATCTAACCGCTCAGGACTGAATACCGAACCATCTATCACCGTCCGAACTAATAAGGAGCCGTTACTAGACAGGTCAATATATCCATACCCTTTCAGCCATAGTCGATCGAACAAAACTTGACCATATCGCGGTATATCATAGGCGTTGCAAACTGGAATATAGGCATGAAAACCTGTGCTTCCAGTAGACTCCTTTCCTGTTAAGTGAACCCCAGCAGATACAGAGTTACGACAGAGATGTGCAGCTTGCCCTATTTGAGGATGGATTTCGATTAACACCTTGATTAGCTCATCAGAGGTAAGATTAGCGCCATACATACTCGGATCATGATCAATCATCAGCACGCCTCCTTCTTGAGGGTAGCCGAAATAATCCTTAGTTCGCGCAAGTAATCCTTGATCTGGCTTTGCATTATGCTTTGTGGTAATTCCGACAATGTTTTTGTATTCAGACGGATGCGTACCGTATCCAAACGCTTGATTCTCAGAAACTTTAGCTATGACCTCTGGGAAATTTTCAAAGGGCATGGTGACACGCATAGCCTTACCGTTTGTCATTTGCGCAGAGGCTTGTTTTTTTATAGCACCATCTTCTCTGTAATATTTTTTTGAAAGTTCGCTATAGCTTGATGTGTAGATAGTAAACGTAATGTTATTTTTAGCTGATTCCTGTAATGCTTTAATATTTAGAGTAAAATCAGACTCATTAAATATAATGTTACCGTCTTCAGCTTTAGAGATTATTGCTGGAAGCGCTACCGCACTTAAAATCTCTTCTGGAGTTTCAGTGGAATATGGCTGTAACAAAGACTCCAAAGGCTCATATGGCGTAAAATCCGTTACATCGTAATTGCTAATTACTGCCCCAATGTTTGGTTGTTTTGAAAAATGTTGCTTTTGTGTGGTCAAATCTGTAATATCAATGTTAGTTAATTTCATTTTTTTTAAATTTCCATCTAAAGAATAAGTTATCTTTAGAGTGTCGCTCTTCTACAGCAACACTCTATTTATTAATAAAAACTGCATTTTAAAAAAGATTTCCCCAAATCGATGCCAGTCGAGTTGAAGTCTTTTTTTCAAAACTGAGAGTTTCCTTTCTTAATGCAAGTTTTTACTTTATGCCAATCAGATCTATATTTAATATTCGATAATCATCCCTCCGGCAGAGCATTGATGCACTCTGCCAAAATAATTGAATTTACAAAAAGACTCTTCCCAACCTTCTGGAACGCTCTAGTAAGTCTGTTACGTTGCCGTTGCTTTACCGATCCCAGCTTTTTTGAACTGTAAAGGTGTGGAAAACGAATTTGGATCATCTGATAAGGAACGATGTTGTCCAGTGATGCTGTGGGTTGTCTCTACATTTTTAATCTCCTGTGTTGTAAAAGTTGGTGTAGTTTGACGGATTTAATTCAATTTAATAGATGAAAGGGTATCATCCCTAAAGGCGACATACTTTCAAATAATACGACTTAACCCCCGTTATTACTGACATAAAAGGGTGACGCCCTTTATGAAAAGTTTTTCGTGCATCAGCTTTTTGGCCCGCAATAACTGCCGCAATACCAGCTGTTTTTCTCTCAAGAATTTATTAATTAGATATTTTTTACTGCGATTGTGTGCGCAATATGAAGTGCGACAATAACTTGATTAAACAAGTTTTTCGAGTCTCAGGTTACTTAAGTGCATTTTCTCGTCGCTGCCGTAACCGTTTTGCAAAAATATATATAACTGTTTGAATTTTAATGAATATTACCTTGACCTAAAGGTATAGGTATTTGCACAAGTGAACACACCTTTAATTTGCGGGTGAGGGATGAAATGAGGGGATTTAAGTGTTTGATTTTAAGCTTTTCAAGCACCCGTAACAGGGGAAGGAAATCTGTTTTTTTTTGCAACTGATTGCTTTTACTACACAGAAAATTTGTTTATATAATGATACAAAGGACAGAACAGGCTCTTTTTATATCAATAGCGCTGTATTTCTGCCCATCGAAGGGAGAAATACAGAATTGCATTATTCAATAGCACTGTAAAATCTAGTTTATTTGTGATGCGATGTGTTTTTTAGGCATCCTTAATAGCTTCTCAAAAGTAGTTGACACTTTTCAGGAACAAATAAATAGGCAACAAGCTACCGTAGTCAGGAAACAAACAGCTAAATTCATTTATAGACCGGAATGACTACCTAAAGCTTAAACTCAAGAAGCGAGTAGTAATTCTGGTTTTTTGCTCCCCAGGAACCATTCAATATGGCATGAAGGCCATTAGTGCCGATGAGTAATCGGATGTTGTTGGCAAGATCCTTGCGCCGAGTAAATAGTCTGCCATCTAATAGTTCTTCAAGTAAAAGTCGGGAATCTGCTGTGCAGGTTAATGAATACAAAACGTAAATGTAAAATGAATGGAGAGTTTTTCTGATTCATTTATTCATGAAAAGGGATTGCTTTTTATGGCCCTATGAAATGTTTAATTGCACAATGTTTAAAGCGAGAAATGAAGGTTGTCTTTTTTTAGACTAATTTTTACTAGGCTTTCTACCCACATAAGCCCATGCAGGACGAATAATAGTTGCACCAGCAACTGCGATTCTCATTGATAAACCTTTTCTATTCAACCAGTTACTAACGTCATCATTGTTGCTGTGCGTACTCCAATCTGCAGGAATGACTTTAGAGTTTATCCAGAATTTTTCTGAGGCTTCAAGAAGAAATTTCAAGTAATCTGAGTGCTCCAATAGTTTCAATTGTTCCAATTCCTTCAATTGCTTATTGCTTAGTTTTTGATCAGGTTTTCGACCAAATGCATCCTCAAAGACCTTTATGGCATCAGTCCTGACTACCAGCATAATGCCTTCATGCAAATAATCCATAGGATAATATTTGTTATTTTTTAATGGTTCTATTGCAAAATAGTCACTCCAAATTTTCATTCGCCTCTCTGCTTCTTTGTAACAACTCTCTTCTAGATAATCTTCGACATAAAAGCCAGATATTTGCTGCTTAAGTTTTTCAAGCCCAGCATTTAAATAATCTGGGTATTCAACATCATTACGAATTCGTTGAAGCTTATAAATTTGCCCATCCCGCTTCACACAAACTCCTCCCGTCCATCGTCCATCTTGTATCTTCGACGCATTTGCCTTGTGTAATAAAGCATGGTATTGACGATTAACTTCTATCCATTCGCTGCCAATCATTGATAAATCCCAAACTCCTGGCGGCAACGGCTTATCCAGATACGCATCTTCAATTAAATATCGATCTGTATCTATCTGTATGTATTCAATAGCCATTTTTAGAATACTCTCTTCTAGCTGATCAAAATATTCCCAATAATTACTATATGCAATTGACACATATTCATCATCGCCCAACTGAAGATCTTGGTTACAAGTATCTATAATGCTCATTTTAAGCTGACCTCTCTGCCAACTTAGTAAATCGTTCCTGATTAATTGATCAGGGAATATCCGTTTTTTAATATCATCGTCTAAATCGACTTTGTTATACTGCACCTCACGACAACGGATAGCCATTGCGTAATCAGGGAAAACAGCAGACAGGGTAAATTTATTGTCTTTATCATCTAAAATTATTTCTAAAATTCTTTCTTCTGTAACTGTTATTCCTGAATATTCAGAAAGATGCATCGCTAGTTCTGGAAGTTTACTATAAGGCGGATAAGCGGGGAATTTTGGACTATATAGTGGACCCCATTGTCCAGACAAATAATGCCTTAATTTAAGATAGAGCCCTGTTCACACTCCAGCTGAATGGCGCTGTCCCAATTTTTTTATACGGGAACTGATATTTCTGCCGCTCCGTATTT
>NZ_JAWPOH010000047.1:0-29920 GCF_037671525.1 Methylobacter svalbardensis | reverse complement strand
TCGTTGACCGGGGTCACGTTGATGGTCACCGTCGCCGTGTCGGTGGCACCCTGACTGTCGGTGATGGTGTAGGTGAAGCTGTCCCCGCCGTTGTAGTTGGCATTGGGCGTGTAGGTGAAGCTGCCGTCCTGGTTCTGTGCCAGCGTACCGTTGCTGGTCTGGGTGAAGCCGGTGATGCTATAGGTGTCGCCTTCCGGATCGCTGTCGTTGCCGGTCAGCGCGCTCGCGGCAATGGTCAGCGGGGTGTCTTCCGCCGTCGTCAGTGCGTCGTTGTTCGCGGCCGGAGGATTGTTGACATCGTTGATAATGATAACCGGAGAACTGGCAATCACATCCTCAACCGGAGCTGGCTCTAGTGGAGGATTGGTAGCCACTTGGCCAATCACAGGATCAACTGGAGCACCTCGACTAAAGTCATACGCGTAATCAATGGGAGTGACTCCCTCGGAGATTCTTAATAAATTGACAAAGCTAAAACCGTAACTGGTGCCGCTGGCGCCTAAGCCTGCAGCGGTTTCTTCCAGAACCGTGCTGATATCTTTGCCTTCACCAACAGCTTTGATGACTGCCTGAATACTCGCCTGATCAACCGAACTGTCGGCTGAATCGGGTGGGATGCTATCAGCAAGCTCTTGTGTGAATCTGACTGTCTGTTCGGAACCAACCTGAATCGTGCGGCCATTGACCAGCTTCAGGTCAACAATTACGCCATTTGTCGTGATGATGGTTTCGCCTGTTTGAACTACGTCACCCTGATGCAAGGCTCTTTTGATGCCTTTTTCATTAACTACAGATGCTTCGCCATTGAGTGCTACTACGGTTCCGAGATTAGCCATTTCTGTATTCCTTAAAGTTGTTTGGTTGAATTTCAAAAATTCATAAGATTACCGATCTTGGTCAGTATTAAATAGGTTCTGTAAGTTGATTAATAGTGTCCCGATGGACAATATGGGGATGTCTGCGTATGACTCGGCTTAGGAGCGGGCGGATTAAGGAACGTGCATGAAATAAATTGAGCATCTGTAAGGGCAAACTCATTCGCCCTTACATACCGACTGACCAATATTTCATTGGTGATTTTATTTTATGCACGCTCCTATGATATTAATCAGAGCTGAAGCAGAGTTAAGCGACGCCACTGCGCTAAGTGCTGACAAGGGGGTTGTTCGGATCAGTTTAGCGATTTATCGTTAAGAATCAGGGCAAGTTGCAATCTGTCTTTAACACCCAAGCGCTCAAAACTGGCCGATAAATGGGCTTTCACGGTGCGCTCGGTAATATCGAATTTACGGGCGATCTCTTTGTTGCTGAGACCGACAGAGACTTGCTGAGCAACTTCCCTTTCTCGCGGAGTAAGCAACTCCAGTGCGACTGAAACTGCTTCGGGCCGCGCCGTCACCAACTGTCTGCTGGTACCGATCAAATACTGGAGCATATCCTGTCCCAGCCAGATACCGCCATGGGTTACTGCAACTCTGACTTCAACCAGGACGGCAGCCGCACTATAGGCATGACAGTAGCCTACGGCACCTTCACTGAGAGCCAAGGCTGCTTCGGCCTGCTGCGGTACATTGGCCAGTACAACGATCGTGGCATGGGTAAATTCTGCCAGAATTTGCGCCACACTGGTACTCAGCCATTGCTGACTATTCGCATCGACATGCAGCCAGAAAAAGCTTGGGGTATTTTTCCCGATTCTGACATCGGCCACCGATGGGTAGACTTCTGCATGTGCAAAGGCGCCAACCCAGTTTTCGAGCAAACTGTTGCGCGGCGATATAAATAAATCTTGCATCATCTCTCCGTAAACGCATAAGACCTGGCTCTTAAGACAGGTTTCAATAAATATGAAAGCACGGTTTTCTTGCCGGTCATAATGTCTACCTGAGCCGCCATGCCGGGAATGATTGGCAGGTCTTTACCTAGGTTCGACTTGAAAGTGCGTACGCGCACAATATAATAAGCGTTTCCTTTCTCATCCACTTGTGAATCAGCAGAAACGCCCACCACTTTAGCCTCCAGAATGCCATAAATTATGTAGTCATAGGCAGTCAACTTGACGGTCGCCGGCTGATTTAAGGTGATAAAGGCGATATCTCTAAGTTGAATTTTGGTTTCCAGCACCAAGGTGTCGTCACTGGGTACCACTTCAAGCACTTCCTTACCCGGCTGAATCACTCCGCCGACTGTATTAGAATACAGCCGACTCACGGTGCCATTCACCGGAGACTTCAGGGTTGACTGAACAACCTTGTCATTCAGGGCTACGCTGGTTTCACTGATACTATTGAGTTTGGCAGTAGTTTCGGATAATTCTGCACGCACTTTGCTGCGAGAGCTTTGCCCTGTTTCACTTATCTTGCGGTTGGCTTCGCCAATGGAGGCTTGCACCCTGCCTATCTGGGCGCGCGCCTGCTGACGCTCGCCACGCAGCTGTGCTGCTTGGCGCTCGAGACGCAATAAATCCACTTCGGAAACGGCGCCGCTATTTATCAATGGCCGGGTGAGGGTCAATTCCTGAGTAACCAGGTCCAAACCGCGCTCTGCCTGCTCCATCTTGGCTTGCACTTCGCTGAGTTCGCGTTCGCGTTGGGTAAGCTGATCTCGTGCCATACCTATTTGCGAAGCCAGAGCATTCCTGCTGGAAATATAGGAGCCATATTCCTGCGCATAAACTTCGGGGTAATCTTTTTCTACCTGAGAAGGCGGGTTGAATGGCTTATCTTCAGACAATGCTTGCAGACGCGCCTGCTTTGCCAGCAGGGAGATAGCTTGCGACCGATTTTCACGTAAGGAAGAAATCGCCCGGGTTTCATCAATACGCACCAGCGGATCTCCTACAGAGACTGTTTGACCCTCATGTACCAATATCGCGGAAACAATGCCGCCGTCCAGCGACTGGATGACCTGAACTTGCCTGGAGGGAACTACCTTGCCTTCACCACGCGTGACCTCATCCACCTTGGCGAGACTGGCCCAAAGCAAAAGCACAAATAACACCAGCGCCACGGCATAGAGCATTTTTTTTGCGCGCAAGGGCATTTGCTCCATGAGCTCCGCCTCCGCCTCCTCTTCCCAGGGCTGATCTTCCTGGTTTTTAGTCGGAACCCATTTTTCCAGCAGGTTATGTACGGGTTTGGTCAGCCAGGCACGATTCTTGAAGAAGTCATGCACCTTGCCCAGCGCATTAAATAGTTTTTGGCTCATAACGACTTACCTATTTTTCCGGTGCGAAGCGCCTCAATGACCTGCTCTTTATTACCATCTGCCACCACCTTGCCGACATCTATAACGATGATGCGATTCACCAGGTCAAACAACGATGATCGATGGGTGATTACCATCAGCGTCTTACCGTCCGATGCCTCGATGAGGTGATTTTTGACCAGTTCTTCCCCTGAATGGTCCATCGCGCTGGTGGGCTCATCCAGTAAAATGATGGCGGGATTATTGATCATTGCGCGAGCGATCCCGACGCCTTGGCGTTGACCGCCGGAGAGCGTTTCACCGCGCTCGCCGACGGTCATGTCAAAGCCTTTGGGGTGCATGTTGATGAATTCATCTATACCGGCTATCTTTGCGGCCTGCAGCACTTGGGAGTCTTCTGCATGGGGTGTGGCAATGGTGATGTTGTCGCGCATGGAGCCAAAAAACAAGTTGGTATCCTGTTGCACGTAGCCGATACTGCGCCTGAGTTCGGCCGGGTCGATCTGCCGGGAATCAATGCCATCGATCAGGATAGCACCGGAAGTCGGCCGGTACAGGCCTAAAATCAGCTTGTGCAAGGTGGTTTTTCCCGAACCCATACGACCCAGTATCGCCACATGTTCACCGGCTTTTACTTTGAATGAGACATTTTTCAATGCATTAACATCCGTACCCGGGTAAGTGAAACACACCTCGCGAAATTCGATATCCCCCGCAAATGCCGGGCGCGATAAGAAGTTGGAATCTTCAGGGCGCTCAACCGGCTTATTCATAATCTCTTCGAGCGAAGTAAGCGATGTTGAGGCATTATGGTATTGCGTCATCAAACCAGCGCTCTGTGCAATGGGTGCCAGGGCTCTTCCCGCCAACATGGTGCAGGCAATCAGGCCGCCCATGGTCAAGTCACCCTCGATCACCAGATAGACCCCCAGCAGCACCAACACGACATTCACAGTTTGCTGGATACCATTAGCGCCATTGGTAATGGAGGAGGAAAGCAGCTTCAATTTGCCGCTCACCTCAGTCAAATAGCTCGCGCTTTTTTCCCATTTGCGCTGCATATGCCCTTCGATACCCAACGCTTTTATCGTTTCCAGGCCCACTAGGCTTTCTATCAACGTCGCATTTCTCATCGCACCTGCACGAAACAGGGTCTCAGAGAGTTCGTGCATTTTGGTTTGTACGCTGAATGAATAGACCAACATGATAATTGCGCCAGCGACCACAGGAATGACCATCGGCCAATCGATCCAGGCCATCACTCCGATAAAAATCAAGGCGAAAGGAATATCGACCAGCGTTGTAATCGTGGCGGAAGTGATAAAGTCACGCACTGTCTCAAACGACCTGAGATTGGAAGCAAACGAACCTACAGAGCTTGGACGCTGTTCCAGTCGGGTGCCCAGAACCTGCTCCATAATGCGCCCCGAGAGCTTGATGTCTACCCGTTGGCTGGCCCAATCCAGAAAATATCCACGCATGGTGCGCAAGATGAAATCGGCACAGACAATAAGGACAACACCAATTACCAGCACCCATAAAGTTTCAACCGAGCGGTTAGGCAAGATACGGTCATAGACATTCATGGTGAAGATAGGCATCGCCAGGGCAAACATGTTGATCAGGAATGCCGCCAGCATGATGTCACGATAAATACTGGTATTTTCTGCCAAGGTTCCCCAGAACCAGTGTTTAAGATGAACCTTGCCTACTGCAGGGGCGCGTCGGTCAAAAGTGAATTTTGGTTTCGCCACGATGACATAGCCGGCGTATCTTTCTGCCAGTTCCTGCGCCGGCACCTTTACTTCTGCGTCACCCAGTTCAGGAAAGATGACACTCGCATTTCCTTTGTCTGCATCCCAATCAAGCAACAGGCAGGCTTCTTTGTTCTTGAGCAGCAGGATACAAGGCATGAACTCGCTACGAATTGCATCGAGCGGCTTTTTAAGGACATTGCTTGCTAGGTTGGCTCGGACTGCTGCCCGCTTCACTAGGGTCGGGGTCATGCAGCCCTCAACTAGAGGCAATCCGGCAGTCAGCGCATCCTTGGTTATAGCGACACCATGAATACGGCATACCACCAGCAAACAGGCCAGCAGACTATCTACCACATTTGCCTGTACGTTATTGATCAACTCTTCTGAATACATTACTTAGCAACCCGTTGGTAAAACATATCGACTTTAAATTCCAGGATAAAACTTGGCATATAAAAAATAAATCGTTGAGAATTAATTACTTGATCATTGACGCATGCGCTTTACCCGGCTTGTTAAAGTAGATACGCGCTAGCATCCAGCAGATAATTCAAATCTTGAGCCCAGCATCAGGAGCAAGACTTTCTGCCGCAACCGCATTACATAGTTGCTCCACATAACGTTGGCTAAGAGGATTGGCATCAGATATACCGGATTCGCCCGGCCAGATATGGCGTAAATAACGGGTCAAAGCAAACACTCGGGCTTCGGGACAATTTTCATGCGCGTTCCTAAGTCCTTTTTAACTAATGAATTTGTTCAGCTATATTTTTATCCGGTCGTTTTGTAGCGCAACCAAAAAATAACTTTTCTAATGCCGTTTTTTGTAAACAATGAATTATAGGGTTCTATCGTTCACCAATCGTTCACCAATTCTGATGTTTCCCCACCCGATAATGACCTCGTGCTCAGGCTACTGGGCGGCTTTGAAGCTCGTCTGAAGGGTCAACCCGTGCCGGGTGCTCGCGTATTTCATTAGCCGGTCGGGACTGCTTTGGTCCTCCCACCGTCACGGCTACGCATCAGTTTTGACGGTTGAAGCACAGCTTTTGACAATAACGATAGCTGAACGATGGGGTTGTTTTTAGCATCTCTTTTTCAATACGTTCCACTCTGTTTTTTTAAGCTAAAGTGTGTCTAATAGCATCCTTGCTTCCTGAAGGTCACTATTGCCGAAACCCTCTGTAAACAAATTGTAAACCCCCTCCAGCACATGACGCGCATCTTCTTGCCTACCTTGCCGCTGCCACATTTTAGCCAGACTTATCGCTGCACGTAGCTCCAAGGATTTCGCACCTTGCCGGCGGCTGATGGCTAGTGCCTGTTTGAAACAATTTTCGGTCTCAATTGTGTTGCTTGCACAAATTTCCAGCAGGCATATGCCCTTAAGTCGGAAAATCTCACTTTCCAGAAAACGGGCATCTCTTATATCTATAACATTGAGCGCATTATCCATAACGGAAAGTGCGGCCTCAAACTGACCCAAAGCCATATAAGCCTCGCCCATTAAGCTGAGAAAGTAAACCTCAATTCCGCTCATTGCGGCACGCACAGTGGCAACACCTTGCTGCAAGTACGCAAGACCAGACTCCTGTCCTTGCATGGATAATGCCCAGCCATGGATAGATGCACCCGATAACAACCAGAGCGGGAAGCCATGCTGATTGGATAGCGTTATAATTTCCTGAGCACCTTGGAGGGTAGTCTCTATCCGTTTCATCCAACAACCAAGTGCCAGGTCGTGCGCTTTTGCATAACATAGGCTGTAAGGATGGTTTATCTGCTGTGCCAATGCAACCGCACGCTGACTAGCTTCATCGGCCTGTTTCTGAAAACCCTGCAACCATAATACCCACGACAACTGAGCGCAACTCGACACACAGATGTTTTCACCGAAGCTATCTATCATTATTTGGTGATGCGATGGTTGATATAATGCTATGGATCGCTCCAAGTGGATATGCGCGCGTACTAAATCACCTATCCATAGGCAGCTGTTACCCATTGCATAATGCGCTTGCTGACGCTGTAACTGATCGTTATTGTGTTCCGCCGAGTGCAGTAGTTTTTCTGCAATTTCAAGGGAATATGAATGGCCGATACGCGAACTTGAGGTCAACCACATTCCCCATAAAGTTTGATACAAAATAGAGCTGTCTCCCAACTGCTCAGCTAACTCAAAGGCGCGGGTGTAAGCACCGCCTGCCTCTACCGAGCCATAACCCCTTATGGCAATCAAGGTGGTGCCTAGATTAATGCACAGCTCAGATTCCAATCGATCACGATTTCTGTCGTGTGACAATGTCAACAAAAGTTGCAGCCCGCGATTAAAATGTTCAACAGCTTCCGCGTTAGCTGAACTGTGAGCGGCTCGTTTCCCAGCTTTGATCCAGTATTCGATGGACTGCCGCACTTCTCCGCCAGCAGACAAGTGCAGAGCCAAGCGTTCTGGCTGGTTGATGACGAGGGCTATAAAATCATTTTGTAGTGTGTGTGCGATGTTTTTATGTGCAATCTGCTTGGCATTACTGGTTTGAGAGTGATAGGCCGCTTCCTGAATTAAAGCGTGCTTGAATTGACAGGCTGATTCGTTTACCTTTAATACCAATCCAGCATCCTGCAATGCGCTTAAGGTGCGCGCAAGCATTGCCGCGCTGTGCGGAAAAACTTTGCGCAACACCTCCAGATCGAATTCACGCCCGAGCGTGGCGGCGAGCTGCGCAGTATATTTTGCCTCCCCCATGCTATCCATACGTGCCGCCAGAAGATCATGCAACGTTGCAGGAATGCTTGCCTGCTTATCCTGAGATGCAATTTTCGCCATCTCTTCGGCGAATAGTGGCACACCATCGGCACGCTCCACGATACGCAAGATAGTCTCTGCCGGAATATCCTCACTTAACGAAGCGATCATTTTCGTCACCTCGCCGTCAATAAGCGGCGCAAGCGCTAGCGTAGCATTGAGCCCTTCATGCCAGGGCGGAGAAAACTCAGGTCGAGCGGTCAATACTGCAAGAATAGGGCTGCGACCTATTTGCTCAACGAACAAGATCAGTAATTCCAGCGTCGATGGATCGATCCAGTGCAAGTCTTCCACAATAAGCAATACCGGCTGTTGTGTTGCCAGTACCTGCAGCATATCCAGCAGGACGGCGTTAGTCCGTTCTTTCAGTATTTGCGGCGAGAAAGAGGGCGCAGGGTAATTGTTAGTTAGCGGCAATGAAAGCAACTGAGATAATAGGGGCGCTGTATCTTGTGTCGATACTGGGTAATGTACTTGAAGATATTTCACCAGCTTATCGAACTTCATCTCGGTCTCATCACGATGCTCGAAACCAAAAATGGCCTCAAGCATCGTGATGAGCGGATGAAAAGGCGATTGACTAAACTCTGGAAAACAGTGTAACTCGCATATTGCATGTGATTGATCAATCAGGCGCTCTTTCATGGTATGCAGCAGGCGGGATTTACCCATGCCGGCCTCGCCCTGAACCAGTACAATCCGGCGTACACCCTGCGCGACCACTTCCCATCAATCCATTAGTTTGGTGATTTCAGCCTTACGCCCGACCAGCGGGGTTATCTGCACGGCGGCATCCAAACGGGTGCGCGCGCCGCTTTCTTGCAACACTTTGAATATTTCCAGAGGCCGTGCAGAACCGGATAACGATTGAACTCCCAGGCTGCTGCAATCGAAATACCCAGTCACAATGTCGTGTGTCGCCTGACTGATCGCGACATCATTATGCGTGGCATCATTATGCGCGATGCTATGGCGTAACTGGATGGCGAGCTTGGACGTATTGCCGACCGTATCGGGTATTGATTGATCACCGCCAGTAATAATCAATCCAGTGTGGACAGAGGCGCGGATATTCAGCCCATGAACGGCTTCACGTGTCACTGACAATGCTGCCTGCACGGCACGACGTGCAGCATCTTCATGTGCTTGCGGATAGCCAAAGTAAGCTAGCAACCCGCCGCCATGCGTTTGCACAATATGCCCTGACAATTGCTGGATAATTTCCACACAACGTGTCTGAGGGGATGATAGAAACACCATCACTTCATCAAGGTCCTCCAGCGTAGTGACGTTTAATTCGCAGTACAGCACCGTTGCTTGGCGGCGCTCTGCAAGTAGCGGCTGCTTCATTTGTAACGAAGAGGCTTCCCTTACGATGTCTGTCGATCTGCGGTGTAGCTCGCCTTTACGAATCTGTTCAGCTAACAGTTGAGTTCTTTCGTCAGGCAATATGCCCAGCTCGCTTTTTAGTCGGCGGCAGAAAATCAGGTACTGGTCTATGGCCGCGTTATTCTGACCGCTTAAGGCATAAAGGCGCATAGTTCGGCGCTGGGCACTTTCGTTCCAGGGTTCTAGTTCTGTGTAGCGAAAAGAGAATTGCAGCGCCTCTTTAAAGTTGCCCATTTGTGCATGACTATTCGACAGTTGTTCTAATAAGACCAGGGCATGGCGATGCATGGTTTCACGTTGAATCTGAAGCCAGTACTCGAAATCCGGACTATCCGGCAAGGATAAACCCGCCAGGAACTCACCTTGATAGAGGGTGATGGCTTTCTCTTTATTATATTGATCGACGCCATCATTAACTAACGAAGTAAGCGCTTGCCGTGTAAAATCCAGTACGTCGATATAGCCATTCGCAATGAAACGGATGGTGTGTTTACTGGTTAAGAACATTACGGTCCCCGTTGGCAATTCGAGTACCCTGCGTAAATCCGATAAAGTTCGACGCAAATTTCCCCGTGCTGTTGCAGGGTCGTTACCGCTCCACAGAAGATCAGCCAACACCTCTCGCCTATGATCCTGCTCCCGCTCTATCACCAGGTAAGCGAGTAACGCATACATCTTATTATAAGAGGACCCGGCAATGGGTTGACCATTCAGGCGAGCTTCAAAGCCGCCCAGTAGCCTAAGCGCGAGGCCATTATCAGGGGATGGTGGAGACATGGAAGTTGGTGAACGATTGGTGAACGATGAAATTCTATAATCCATTATCTACAAAAAATTGTCATTAGGAAAATTGTTTTTTTGTTGCGCCACAAAACGACCCGATAAAAATATAGCTAAACAAAGCCATTAGCTAAAAAGGACTTAGGAACGTGCATGAAATAAGATCATCAAACACTATGCCTCCCCTTTGAAAAAAGGGGGATTTTATGAATTAAAGTTGCTCAACTTATTTCGTACACGTTTCTGCCCAATATGAAAAAATGTTGCACAACCTTTTGTTTTTAACAAAAAAATATAATTTTAAATTATATTCCAAGCTAAGTTTATTAATATGAACAAAAAATATTACGCAATTCTCTTTGCAGCAGCGCTTTTTATTACCGGCACTGTTAATGCTGATTCAGGCAAAACTAAAGATGATTCAATATTGGACTTAACAATTACATGCGGACTGCCACTGGGACATTGCAAGGGCGAGCCAACGCAGGATTCAGGCATTGCCAAAGCGGGTCCTTCAGTAACATTGCGAGATCTCGTTGAAAAGACAATCACTGCCAACCCTGAAGTACAGGCGAGTTATCACGCTTACTTGGCCGCAGAACAAGAGCATAATGCCGCAATAGGGGGCTATTTACCGCGTGTTGATCTGATTTCGACCATAAGGGCTCAAGAGCGACTGGCGCCAAATTTCAGCAATACACAAACACCCGATTCCCAGACTCAGCTTGTGCTGCATCAGATGCTGTTTGACGGCTTTGCTACCCGCAATGACGTGAACCGTTTAGGTCATGCGGCGCGTGTACGCTATTACCAGATACAAAGCACCATGCAAAGCGTAGCCATGGAAACCGTCAAGGCTTACATGGATACCCAGAAATATCGTCAATTTGTCGCTTATGCATCAGATAATTATGTAGCGCATAAGCAGATCTATGATCGTATTGAAGAGCGGGTTATTGCTGGCGTAGGGCGCAGGGTTGACCTGGAGCAGGCAAACGCGCGTTTAAACTTGGCTGAAGCGAACCTGCTTACCCAATCCACTAATCTGCAAAATGTGGAAGCACGCTATCAAAGATTAACGGGCGAATTACCACCTGCCGAGTTGCCGGAAGTTGATTTCTTTAAGACCAGCGTGGAACCCACGGCAACTAAGGCTCTAGAAACCACCTACCAAAAAAATCCTGACGTATTGGCTGCCATAGAAAACATTATTGCTACCGAGGATGAGGTGAATGCCAAGCGAGCAAAATACTCGCCAAGATTGGATTTGCTAGGCACGAAAAACCTACACACAAGTATTGACGGTCAGAATAGCATTTCCGCTGGAGATGCCATACAACTAACAATGAGCTATAACATCTTTAATGGTTTTTCGGATAAGTCAGTGGTTGGGCAGACCATTGAGAAAAAATACAATGCACAGGATTTGCGAGACAAAGCCTGTAGGGATACTCGCCAGACATTGGTGATAGCCTACACCGATATTATTAATTTAAAGGCGCAATTACCCCTCCGGGATCAGCATCAATTATCCATTCAGAAGGCACGCGAGGCATATCGCAAGCAATTTGATATTGGACAGCGTACATTGCTTGATTTGCTGGATACTGAGAATGAATACTTTAATTCAAGGATGAATTACACCACTACTGATCGTGACTTAACCACTGCATACGCACGCACTTATGCAGCGCAGGGTGAACTACTGAACAAGTTAGATGTTGTTCGCTCAGATGATTTTCCCGATCTTGCCCAAGGAGACCCACTTGATGATTATAAAGTCTGCGAAACAGTTGCCCCCGATCTCAAGCAAATTAATTTGGATAATATTGTCTTAAAAGCTCAACCATTAAATCCCGATTTGAGCATAAAAATGCCTGGCACACCGGTCAAGTCATCAGAGTAAGCCAACGCCACAGATGGCGTAACTGCTCGGGTCAACGGCCCGGGCAGAGGCTTGGCGTTAATAGGATCTTGAAGGTTACCTAAAAAACAAGTAGCCAAAGAAACCTGGGAGGCAAAATGCAGAAAACATTTTGCTGGACCCAGCTAGATTTTATTGGCGCTGGACAATATCCAGGCAATCTCAGGGGCAGTAAGGTACAGCCTTTTTCTATCAGCGTTATTGTTCAACCGGAGAAGTTTTCCCGTCTTGATTCTAAGAGCATCGAATGAGGGTAAAATCATCCACAAGAAGGCGCAAACATCCAAAGCCGACAACCGTTGTTATGTCGGCCTTGAGTTTCAACAATATGGCCCACAGGTCAAGACTTACTCCCAATATCTCGTAGCTAACGGCAAAAAACCGTCACAGGCTGCTGCAATGATAAGTAGCGAGTAGTCTGCAATCCAGGGCTTCGTGACTCCAGTCATCCCGTATTTCGCTATGCTACATACGGGCTACACGACCAATAAAATCCTCAACCTCGGCCTGATCAAACGGCCACCCCAGCTCCTGCTTGGTCTCCGGATGGTATAAAACCGGAATGCGCACAGCATATTGTTTCTGCCACTGCTCCTGTTCGGCAATATCCACAGTCTCAACGCCATCCGGCACACACGCTTTAATAATAATCTCCGCCTGTTCGCAAAGATGACAGCCGGAGGTGCCAAACAGCATCAAGCGCATATTAATGATGCAAATGCGCCGCCAACCAGCGCTCGGCGACTTCTTCGGCGATGCCTTTGCGCCTGGCGTAATCTTGTAGCTGATCTTTATCTATCTTGCCGACATTAAAGTACTGCGATTCGGGATGGGAAAAATACCAGCCGCTTACTGCTGATGCAGGATACATCGCGTAACTTTCGGTCAGTTCTATGCTGGTATGCTCGGTCACATTGAGCAGCTCAAACAGCTTGCCCTTTTCGGTATGATCCGGACACGCAGGATAACCGGGTGCAGGTCGTATGCCTTGATAGGCTTCGTTGATTAACTGATGAGCCTCCTGAGCTTCATCTTTGGCATAACCCCAATACTCTTTCCTGACCACCTGATGCATATACTCTGCAAACGCTTCGGCCAATCTGTCGGCCAGCGCTTTGAGCATAATCGAACTGTAATCATCATTATCCAGTTCAAATTCATGCAGTTTTTGCTCTATGCCGATGCCGGTCGTTACCGCAAAAGCGCCGATATAATCGGCCTTGCCGCTATCAACCGGGGCGATAAAATCGGACAGGCAATAATTTGGCCTGCCCGGCGCCTTGACATTCTGCTGCCGCAAATGATGCAAGGTTTCCTTTTTCTGTACACGGCTGTCATCGGTGTACACCACGACATCATCGCCGTCGCTGTTGGCCGGGAAGAACCCGACCACGGCACGGGCAGTCACCCATTGTTCACGGATGATTTTTTTCAGCATGTCCTGCGCGTCTTCAAACAGCTCTCTGGCTTGGACGCCGATGACTTTATCATCAAGTATTTTGGGATAACTTCCGGCCATTTCCCAGGTTTGGAAAAACGGCGACCAGTCGATATACCAGACCAGCGTATCCAAGGGGAAATTATCAATGACTTTTATGCCCAGAAACGCCGGTTTAACCGGCTCGTAGTTGCCCCAGCTGAATTTATTGCGTCGGGCTTCTTCTAAAGAGTGTTGTTTGGTTTTGGCTTCCCGGCCCTTGTGCCGCTCCCTGACGACCTCGTATTCTTCGCTGACGCTGGTGACGAACTCGTCTTTTAACTCAATGCTCAGCAAATTACTGGCGACCCCGACCCCACGCGACGCATCGGTCACATAAATAACAGGCCCTTGGTAATGCGGGGCGATTTTTACTGCGGTATGCGCGCGCGAAGTTGTCGCGCCGCCTATCATCAACGGAATGGTAAAACCCTGACGCTGCATTTCTTTGGCGACATGCACCATTTCATCCAGCGACGGGGTAATCAGGCCGCTTAAGCCGATAATGTCGACATTTTGCAAACGCGCGGTTTGTAAAATCTTTTCGGCGGGTACCATCACGCCCAGATCAATCACGTCATAGTTATTGCATTGCAAGACCACGCCGACGATATTCTTGCCGATGTCGTGCACATCGCCTTTTACCGTCGCCATCAGGATTTTGCCGTTGGTTTGCCGTTCGCCCGCCGCTTTATCGGCTTCCATAAACGGCATCAAATAAGCCACGGCCTTTTTCATCACCCGTGCCGATTTGACCACTTGCGGCAGGAACATTTTGCCTGCGCCGAACAAGTCGCCGACTACGTTCATGCCGTCCATCAGCGCGCCTTCAATGACATGCAGCGGTCTTTCGGCTTCCTGTCTTGCCTGTTCGGTATCTTCGTCGATGTAATCGGTGATGCCTTTAACCAGCGCATGTTCCAGACGCTTGGTGACCAGCCAGCTGCGCCATTCCAGATCCTGCTCTTTTCCGGCGCTGCTGCTGCCGTCGCCGCGATATTTATCGGCAAGTTCCAGCAATTTATCAGTGCCGCTGCCGTCGTGAGTATTTAATATGACCGCTTCTACCGCATCACGCAGATCTTTGGGTATGTCCTCGTAAATCGCCAATTGACCGGCATTGACGATGCCCATATCCATGCCTGCCTGTATCGCATGGTATAAAAAAACCGCATGTATCGCTTCCCGCACCGGGTTATTGCCCCGAAACGAAAACGAGACGTTGGAAACGCCGCCGGAAATCAGCGCGTAAGGCAAGGTGCGCTTGATCTCTTGGGTGGCTTCAATAAAATCCAGGCCGTAATTGTTGTGTTCGTCAATGCCGGTGGCGACGGCGAATATATTGGGGTCGAAAATAATATCTTCGGGCGGAAAACCGACTTGTTCGGTCAGGATTTTATAAGCCCGCTGACATATTTCGACTTTTCTGGCCTTGGTATCCGCCTGTCCTTCTTCATCAAAAGCCATGACGATAACGGCTGCGCCGTAGCGGCGTACCAGTTTGGCGTGTTTGATAAACGCTGCTTCGCCTTCTTTCAGCGAAATGGAATTGACCACGCCTTTGCCCTGAATGCATTTAAGTCCGGCTTCCAGAATTTCCCATTTGGACGAATCCAGCATGATCGGCACTTTGGCAATGTCCGGTTCCGACGCGATCAGCATCAAAAAGCGCACCATCGCTTCTTTGGACTCCAGCATGCCTTCGTCCATATTGATGTCGATGATTTGCGCGCCGTTTTCAACCTGCTGTTTGGCAACATCCAGCGCCGCTTCAAAATCGCCTTCGATAACCAATCGTTTGAATGCCGCCGAACCGGTCACGTTGGTGCGCTCGCCGATATTGACGAATAATGAGTCAGGGCCGATATTCATCGGTTCGAGCCCGGATAATCGACACATTTTGGGTATTTCCGGGATTTGTCTGGGACTGTATTGCTGTACGGCTTCGACTATCGCTTTGATAGTCGCAGGCGAGGTTCCGCAACAACCGCCGATAATATTCAGGTAGCCGCATTTAGCCCAATCGGCCAACTCTTCGGCCATCGCTTCGGGCGTTTCATCGTATTCCCCGAACTCGTTAGGCAAGCCTGCATTGGGATGAGCAGAAATATGCGTATCGGCAATGCTCGATAATTCATCGATATACTGGCGTAATTCGGTTGCGCCTAACGCGCAGTTAAAACCGAACGAGATCGGCTCAACATGTTTCAATGAATTCCAAAAAGCGGCAACGGTTTGCCCGGAAAGTGTTCTGCCCGATGCGTCGGTAATGGTGCCGGAAATCATCACCGGCAATTTATAGCCTATCTGTTCAAAAACCTGTTCGATTGCGAAAATCGCAGCCTTGGCATTCAGAGTATCGAACACGGTTTCAATCAGGATAATATCCGAGCCGCCGTCAATCAGGCCATGCGTGGCTTCAGTGTAGGCGACAACTAATTCGTCAAAAGAAATATTACGAAAGCCCGGATCGTTAACATCGGGCGACATGGAAGCTGTGCGATTGGTGGGGCCTAATACGCCGGCCACAAAACGCGGTTTTTCCGGGGTCTTTTGGGTGTATTCATCGGCCGCCTGTTTTGCCAAACGCGCCGCCTCGACATTGATTTCATACGCCAGCGATTCCATTTTGTAATCGGCCATCGCGATACGGGTAGCGTTAAAGGTATTGGTCTCGACAATGTCGGAGCCGACTTCAAAATAAGCACTATGAATCGCTTTAATAATGTCCGGCTGGGTCAACGACAAAAGATCGTTATTTCCCTTAAGATCGACATCCCACTGGGCAAAACGCTCACCACGATAATCTTTTTCTTCCAGCTTGTAGCTTTGGATCATCGTACCCATCGCGCCATCAAGAAATAAAATGCGCTGGGATAATTGCTGTTTTAGTAATTCTGTTTTGCTCATAAGGATCGGGCCAAGGTTTATTGATTTGGATATAATCATTGCTTAAAACGCAATCAAGCACTATTATTTTTTACTATTTATATCGGAGATGAGCATGTCAAAACCAACGATTACTCAAGTCATCAAGAGCGTTTTAGCAGCCGCTATTGGTGTACAAAGTAATGATAACAGGCAAAAAGACTTCGAACAGGGAGCTCTCTCAACCTATATTATTGTGGGAGTGGTATTTACTGTGCTTTTCGTTTGTGGCCTCATCTTTCTTGTTTCTACTATTTTAGGCAAATAACATCCGGATGTTGGAACCTATAATCTGCAAAATAGTACAGCCATAAAAAAAGCCCAAGTATCGCTTGGGCTTTTTTTTATAACCAACTTTATGCCTTACTTGTCAGCCGATGTTTTAAAACTTTGTTTAATGCCCTGAAACATTTCTTTAATGTCGCCAAATAAATTACCCAATGTAAAGGCCTCTTTGGTAATAAATTTAAGTCGTAAAAAAGCGATGATAACGAAGCTGAAGATAGAGGGGGATAACTCCTGATAAACCGACTTCAGTAAACCCGTGAAACCCGTAAAATCGCCTTGATTTTTTCTGTCCGCGCCTTGAAGAGCCTCATAAGCTGCACCACCCTCACCAGCTCTGAATGATTCTAATATATTAATATTAATGTATTGGAATAAAAATACCATGACAAAAAAGCCAATCGCTGCCCCCGCAACCCACATCATTACATTACCTGTCTTTGCTCTCATAGCCGACTGGTAAATCCAGAGAACCACTAAAATCATTATAATGCCACTTATCATAGCTATATCCTTTTTTAAATTATTTTTTTGTTAGAAAGAAGAAATATGCACACTTTAAAATCATGTTTGAACCCTCTTTTTCAATCACTTTACAGGATTCGTATTTTTCTCGTCCAGGAGCTACCTGCTTTTTAATTTCCCCATTTTCGACCGAATATTTAATGGGAATCTTCAATGCACTGATTCGCCCAGAAACATCCGATGCCGTTGACATGAGGATTCCATCTGCTCTAAAGTCCCACTCCTGAGTTATGGCCTTTTTTTGGCCAGTTAACGTTACTGCTTCATCATGAAGATCCCATTTCCCTAAAATCTCAGAATTATCTTTTAGTTGAACGTCAGCATTTGCCGACAACGTAAAGAAAATTGCGACCAACGATAATATTTTAACGCATCTATTCATCATAATTCCTTATCTTAAAACCTATCAGCACTCAAAAAACAGATTTTAAACTATACCACACCGGCTATCGAACAATAAATTCAACCGGGAACAAAATTTACATCTTGCCGATAAAAGCACCGAACAATAAGTCTTGACTTTAACTTTTCCTAAAGTATTATGACCCTTCCGTTTGCTATGCAATTAGCAATATTTCTAAAAACACAAAATTATAGGTAGGACATCCCATGGGAGCGATCTTAGATATCACCGAAATGTTAAAAGAACCAGCCGGTATGATCGGCGCGGTTGTAGTTATAGCTGCTGGCTACTTCCTCGTAAAGTGGGTATTCGCCGAACACCCAGACGATGAAAAATAAGTCTTAAACCGGTTTATTCTTAACTTAGGCCGCTCACTTCAATTTCTTATGGATTGAGTGCGGCCTTTGTTTTGTCCGCACATTTTCACACATAAACCCCACACTTCTTATATAATTTATACATCCTCCCGATTTTCCGAATCATGAAATGTATAAACTTATCTCCGCTAAAATTTTAGCACTTCACTCCAAGCAAGTTCCCGCTACCGGCATTGGCTTATTCCGGATTTTTTACGGTCTGATCACGCTACAGGAAATTTTTTTCCTGCTGTACTTTAATCATTTAATTTTCGACCCTGTCCCCTATATAGATGTCGAATTCCCAATGATTCCTTTTTTCTTGTGTTTCTGGGGCGTTATTGCCTCTTTTATTGTGGCCGGTTATCGCTACCAATTTGCAATGATCTGCAACTACATTATTTGGATTGTTTTTGTAAACTTTACCCCGATGCAGCGGGACTTTGATGGCGGCTTTGATTTATTCATGATCGGAACCGGTTTTTTTCTGCTTTTTATGCCCGGAGATCGAGCATTTTCAATCGACAATCTTCGACATAAGCTCAGCACGCCTTTTACCCATTACAGCACTTACCCAAAGCCAACGGTCTCACCCCTTGCCTACACCTTGCCCGTTGCTATCTGTCTCGGCTTCCTCTATTTTGACTCCGCCATACACAAGCTATTTGCCGAACACTGGCGTAATGGCTTGGGCGCTTGGCTACCAGCAACTCAGCCTTATTATGTTTCGGCCATCGACATGTCGTATTTGCTGAACAACAAATTGCTGCAAAATATTCTCGGCTATACTATTTTAATCTTCCAATTTACCTTTATATTCTTTTTTAACCAGCGCCAGTTACGCATCGTCTATTTATTAATCGGCCTTGTACTGCATCTTGGCATTACCCTGTCTTTTAATATTTATCCTTTCGGTTTGGGGATGCTCAGCTTTTATATATTACTCATCCCTTTTAAGTGGTGGCGCTGTATTGGCCGACTGGTTACCGCAAAGCAGCCATCTCTTACCGTATTTTATGACCAGCTGTGCCCTTTGTGTAATCGTACCGTTCTGACTCTTAATCATTTCGACATATTCAGCTGCATAGACTTTAAAAGCGCTCAGGAACATGCCTCACACTATCCAGCGCTGGCTTCCATCAACAACGAAACGCTGTTAACCGACTTATACGCGCTGGATCGCGACAACCGCATTTATTCAGGCGTTGACACCTATAGCCAGATCTTTATAAAAATGCGTTATTTATTTCCTATCGGCATTATTTTGAGCCTTCCGGGAATTCATCAATTGGCCTTAAAAAAATACCGGTCTATTGCCGATACGCGCGCTCGCATCCCGTGCACATCCATATGCCTTACTCCACAAGCACTACCGGACACCACTTTTTATCATCAATTTTTTGAAGGTGTTGCCGCACAGAAACCGAAGGCATTTTCCAGACGACTTACAAAGATATTGCTTGCGCTACTCGTTTTGCAATTAAACAGCTCCATTCATTACGGGCTTATTTACAGGTTTAACGCTGACAGACCTCAAAACCCCCTGTCACAAGCCAGTAACGCTGTTCTAATGGTCTCACAGACATTTTTAGACATCACCCCGCACGCGCTTTATCTGCACGACCATTTTGCAGGCTATGATCATATCTTGGCGATCACCTACACCGACCAAAACGGTGTTGAACACTGGCTGCCGTTTGTCAATGAACAAGGACGCCTTCTTGCCCCCAACTGGGGCAGAGTTCATTCCATGTGGGCCAATATTGCCGTTACGCCAAATATTGACAACAAGCGTTTGCATAAATTCATCATGAAAGTCACCGCTTTCTGGGGACAAAAAATTGGGTTGAATCTTGATAACGTCGTGTTCAACATAAAACTTAAGAAGATCAGCGCGCCCTCGTACTGGGTTCATGATCAATTGCACAAAAATTTTACCTCTCCGTGGCACACTATCGGAACGGCTAAATGGATCAACCAGAAAATCTCTGTTGATTTACCTGACAACATCAATCAGCTTTAATTGCGCAGATATTTTTCGATCTTTATGATTGCATCATCATTCCAGTCATGATATAAAATGCACGTGCTTTAATTTATTGGCGCAACTTAATAAAAATAATTGAAACCCCTTTGGAGGATATTCTTATGAATAAAATTTTATCTGTTCTGGCTATGGCATTAATGATTGTTGGCTTAACTGGCTGCTTGGACAATCCTGATGAATCCAAGCAAAAAGTTTCTAGTTCTATTCAACTGTAAATAGAACTTTTAGCAGTACCAAAAAACCCAGCCTTCGGCTGGGTTTTTTGTTTTTACAAGCCTTAAATTTGTTTGTGAAATACAAAATTCGAACTTACATCTTCCTCTCAATAGCCGTATCGTCCGCACACCCCACAACCATCTTTTGTTAAGGCTCGTTATATACAGCTTTTAGCTTTCTCGCACTGACTTGCCGTACTCACTCGGACGCAGCTTATTTCCTCCAAAACTCAGGCACAAATAAAATAACAATCGAAAATATCTGCACCCGCCCCAATAGCATTGCAAAGGTGCAAACACCCGTTTGAAAATCGCTCAGGCTGGCGTAATTGCTGGCAGGTCCTACCTGATTGAGACCCGGGCCGGCATTGTTAAAACAGGCAACAATGGCCGAAAATGCGCTGATAAAATCCATGCCGCTTAACAGCAACATGAACACCAGAATGACGATGCTAATGAAATACAGGAAAATAAATCCGGTCACCGAGGTAACGATTTTATTGCTGACCACGGTGTCGCCGATTTTCATCGGTTTAACCGCAAAAGGATGAATAAACTTGAATAGCTCCAGGCGCGCCTGTTTCATCAGGATGATGGTGCGAATCATCCTGATGCCTCCGCCGGTGGAGCCGGAAGAAGCCGAAATACAACATAAAAACAGCATCCACATCGGCACAAAAATGGGCCATTGATTAAAGTCCTGAGAGGCAAAGCCGCAATCGGTAGCGATCGTAACCAGATTAAACGTTGCATGGCGTAAAGCCGTCAAAAAATCCGGATAGGTGTCTGCGTTCCACAATACCAAGGCTGCTACCAGGCAACTCCCCAATACTAAAACAAGAAAAACTCTCGCCTCTCTGTCATCGGCGTAAGGATTGAATGATCGTTTTCGAAGCGCTACATAATGGCTGGCGAAATTGATCCCCGCCAGCAACTGGAAGATAGTCAGCACCATCTCGATGGACAGCGAGTCGAAATATCCGATACTGCTGTCATGAGTGGAAAATCCGCCCAAACTCATCGCAGAAAAAGCGTGGCAAATCGCATCAAACCAGTTCATACCTGCCAAGCGCAACGCGATAATGCAGGCCAGAGTGATGCCCGCATAGACCAGCCACAACGCTTTTGCGGTTTGCGCGATACGCGGCGGCAAGTCCGATTCCTTGACCGTTCCCGGGGATTCCGCTATATACAGCTGCATGCCGCCAATACCCAGAATAGGCAAGATGGCGACCGCAAAAATAATGATGCCCATCCCGGCAATCCAGTTCAGCTCATGCCGCCACAGGTTAATCGACATCGGCAACTGGTCAAGACCGCTAAGCGTTGTCGCCCCCGTTGTGGTCAGACCGGAAACCGTCTCGAAATAAGCGTCGATAAAGCTGAGTTCCGTCAGGTAAAGCATCAGCGGCAAGGTGCAAAACACCGGTATTATTGACCAGGTAATCGCTACCATCAAAAAACCCGTCTGTCTTGACACTTTTTTAGGTATGTTGATCGTCGGAATGAACATCAACGCACCCGACAACAAGGTAATCAAAGTACCCTGAAAAAAAGCCGTAGTGGCGCCGTCATCAGCGATGAAGGAGGTCAACAAACAAGTGGCCATCAAGCCGCTGAATCCCATGGTGACCAAACCGAAAATATTGATGATAGTAAAAATGGCATTCATGGAATTAAGGTTCAAGGCGAAAGGCGAAAGGCGAAAGGCTAAGGCTTTTACGCCTTTAGCCTGCCCTTAATTAAAGAGGCTGGAATTTTTTCTCGATATTGACAACCAGTTTTTTATCCATCACAAACATCACCACATGATCGCCCTCTTCAAACACCGTATCACGGTGTATGCAAATAACCTGCTTGTTACGTATCAACGCCCCCATCACTATGCCTTCGGGAAAACTGACCTCATCCACCCTACGCCCAACAACTGAATTCAGATCGACACTTTGATGGGCAATAGCCTCGATTGCCTCGGCTGTGCCGCCGCAAAGGGAGCTTACTTGCGCCACATCACCGCGACGTACGTGCTTTAGAATACTGCCCAGCGTTTCCTGATTGGGCAGCACAGCTACATCAATCCCTGTTCCAAGCAATAACTTGCTGTATGAGACATGATTGAGCAAACAGATGGCTTTACGCGCCCCCAAGCTTTTTGCCAAAGAGGCAGAAACGATATTAACGCCGTCATTTTCAGTAATCGCACAAAATAAATCCGTACTGTCGATAGACTCATCAAGCAACAGCGCTTCATCGGCGCAATCGCCAAGAAGCACTACCGTATGATCAAGATCATTGGCGATTTTTTGGGCTCGTATAGGTTCTTTTTCAATAATTTTTACCTGATGGTCGTCTTCCAGTGCCAGTGCCAAACGCTTACCAACATGGCCGCCGCCAGCGATAATAATGCGTTTTAACGGATCTTCCAGCTTATTCAATGCCTTCAATACTCGACGCACCTCTTCCCGTGGCGCTACAAAAAAAACTTCATCGCCCGTTTCAATAATGGCTTCACCACTCACGGGCAACGGAATACCTTGCCGAAAAATAGCCACCACTCGAATTTTCCCGCCAACCAGGCGCTCTTTCAGTGTTTTAATTTCTTTGCCCGTTAAAATGCCGTCTGGCACCACCTTGACCGAAAATAGTCGCACCAGGCCATCGGCAAAATCGGAAATATGCTGCACACCGGGAAACTCGATTAAATTGCGGATAGCCTCCATGACGATTTGTTCCGGACTGATCACAATATCCACCGGAATACCTTCTGGACCAAATAACCGCGGATTTTTCAGATAATCAACGGCACGCACCCGCGCAATCGTTTTCGGCCGACTATACAGCGTATTAATGATTACACACGCCAGCATATTGGTCTCATCGCTATCGGTAACCGCGATAATAATATCGGCAGTCCGGGCGCCGGCCTGTTCGAGCACTCGCGGATGCGCCGCATTACCGGCAACCGTGGCAATATCGAAACGTTCTTTTAACGCATCGAGTAACTCCGTCCTGAAATCAACGACCACAATATCGTTCTCTTCGCTTGCCAAGGCTCCTGCAACCGATGAACCGGTAACACCGGCACCAAGAATAAGTATCTTCATTTACACCCTTTGGGTATTAAAAAATAAAAGCGGGCAAAAGGCTAAAAACCTGGTATCTTTCCCTTACATCCGAGCCAAAACAGCCGCCACTGTTTCGCCCATGGCTGCCGGTGTCGGACAAATAGTTACCCCTAAATCTTTCAACATCGCTACTTTTTCAGCGGCGCTTTCACCCGCAGATGAAATAATCGCACCTGCATGACCCATTCGCCGACCTTCCGGTGCAGTTAACCCGGCGATATAGGCGATTACCGGCTTAGTCATCTGTTGTTTGGCAAAAATTCCGGCTTCAACTTCTTGTGGACCGCCGATTTCACCAATCATAACGATCACCCTGGTTTCAGGATCAGCTTCGAATTTCTCGAGAATGTCACGATGCGAACTGCCGTTGATCGGGTCGCCGCCGATACCGACAGAAGTTGAAATACCGATGCCCAAACGTTTCAGTTGATCGGCGGCTTCATAACCTAAGGTACCTGAACGGCCGACGATACCGACATTACCTTTCATGTAAATATGCCCCGGCATAATGCCCAGCATGGCTCGTCCCGGACTGATAGTGCCTGCGCAGTTGGGGCCGGTCAGGATCATTCGCTGTTCTACCGGAAAACGGCGCAGAAAGTTTTTAACCGTCATCATGTCCTGGGTCGGAATACCGTCGGTAATTGCCACGCAATATTTAATGCCCGCATCGGCGGCTTCCATAATCGAATCAGCGGCAAAGGCAGGGGGAACAAAGATAATGCTGGCTTCAGCTCCAACTTGGTGTACGGCTTCTTTTACAGTATTAAAAACCGGCAAACCTAAATGGGTTTGACCTCCTTTGCCGGGCGTGATGCCGCCGACCACGTTTGAACCGTAATTAATCATGTCCTGGGCGTGGAAGCTGCCGATTTTTCCGGTAAAGCCCTGGACAATAATGCGTGTTGTTTCGTCAATTAAAATAGCCATTTTACGCTCCCTGAGCTGCTTCTTTCGCAACCGCTTCATTGCGCGCTTGCACCGCTTTTTCAGCCGCTTCGGCCAAGGTTTCTGCGGTAATAATCGGCAAGCCACTTGCTGCGATAATCCTGCGGCCTTCTTCAACGTTAGTGCCTGATAACCTGACAATCAACGGTATTTTCATGTCGATTTTCTTGACCGCTTCAACCACGCCTTCGGCAATCCAATCGCAACGGTTGATACCGGCAAAAATATTCACCAGCATGGCTTTTACGTTCTTATCGGCCAATACTAAGCGAAAAGCTTTTTCGGTACGCTCTGCCGATGCGCCACCGCCTACGTCGAGAAAGTTGGCAGGTTCGCCACCGGCCAGTTTAATCATGTCCATGGTTGCCATCGCCAAACCGGCGCCGTTAATCATGCAGCCGATGTCGCCATCCAGGCCGACATAACTTAAGCCACGATCGGCAGCAGCCATTTCGCGCGGGTCTTCCTGAGTTTTATCGCGCAATTCTGAAATTTTTTGCTGACGGAACAAGGCGTTGTCGTCAAAGCCCATCTTGGCGTCCAGTGCGACCAGTTCGTTACTGCGGGTAATCACCAGTGGATTGATTTCCAGCATGCTGGCATCAAGATCACGCAGGGCGCGATAACAGCCTTTGATGGTTTTAACCGCATGACTCAATAATTCAGGATCCAGCCCCAGTGCAAAAGCCATTTCGCGCGCCTGAAAGTCTCGCAGACCCACCGCAGGCTCGATATAAATTTTGGTAATCGCCTCGGGATTGTTTTCAGCGAGTTCCTCGATTTCCATGCCGCCTTGAGCGGAACCGACCATCACAATACGCTCTGAACTGCGGTCAACCAGAAAACAGAAATACAATTCCTTGGCGATGTCGGTTCCGGCTTCGATATACAATCGGCCGCACACCTTACCTGCCGGACCGGTTTGATGAGTGACCAGCCTTTTACCCAATAACGCCTCTGCCGCCGCTTCAACTTCATCGTGCGTTTTGCAGATTTTAATGCCGCCCGCTTTACCGCGTGCACCGGAATGAACCTGTGCCTTGACCGCCCAAATGTGCCCGCCAATATCTCTGGCGCGTTGCACGGCTTCTTCCGGGCTGTAAGCCATACCGCCTTCAGCGATTTTAACGCCGTAACCGCTTAAAATTTCTTTCGCCTGATACTCATGAATATCCACAGCATCTCCTGCTTATGTGTTACGTAGGTTGGGCTGATGCTTTTCTCAGCCCAATATTTTTGACCGCAATAAGTTGGGTTACGAAAAAACCGTAACTCAACCTACATGACTATTGTGTTTTTGCTGCGATAGCTTCGGCAGCTCTGACCACGTTATTGGCCATTTTTTCTGATGCGGCATCGATTAATCGACCATCTAATGCTGCTGCGCCTTTACCTTGAGCTGCCGCTTCTTTCAAGGCGACCAGTATACGCTTGGCCTTATCAACTTCGGCCGCAGGCGGAGTAAATATTTCATTGGCCAATTCGACTTGTGACGGATGGATCGCCCATTTGCCTTCACAACCTAAAGCCGCCGCACGTCTTCCGGCCGTTTTATAGCCTTCGGGATCTTTAATATCGCCAAAAGGACCGTCGATAGGACGCAAGCCATAGGCTCGACAGGCAACCGTCATCCGGCTGATTGCAAAATTCCATTGATCGCCGGGATAATTGGGGTTTAAACCGCCGATGTTGGTGGTTCTGGCCCGGTTGCTTGCCGCATAATCAGCCACACCGAAATGCAAGGCTTCAAGACGACCCGATGCGCCATTGCGGGCAATATCTTCAACGTTTGCCATACCCAGTGCGGTCTCAATCAAGGCTTCAATACCGATTTTGTTTTTCAGTCCCTGCTGCATTTCCAATTGGTTAAGCATCGCTTCAACCATGTAAACATCGGCATAAACGCCCACTTTAGGAATCAAAACCGTGTCCAGCTTTGCACCGCACTGCTCGACCAGATCCACCACATCACGGACCATGTACTGCGTGTCCAGACCGTTGATACGCACCGAAATAGTGACGCCATGTCCCTTCCAGTCCAGATCATTAATCGCTTCAATAATGTTCTTTCTGGCTTGTAACTTGTCGTCAGGCGCTACGGCATCCTCAAGATCCAGAAAAATAAAATCAGCGCCACTTCTCATCGCTTTTTCAAACATTTCAGGGCTAGAACCCGGAACGGCTAATTCACAGCGCTGAACTCGTTGAATTGACGCTGCATATAAGGTGTGGCTCATTGGTATTTTCCTAATGTCATGGGTGTAAATCAAGTCGTAGGCTGGATTAGCAATAGCGTAACCCAACATTTTTCGTATTAATCATGTTGGGTTAAGGCTACCGCCTAACCCAAGCTACAAGGCTTAAGACGAACATAAATTAACCGCACATTTTACTTCCAGGGGTATCAAAGTCAATTTTTATAGCGTGTTTAACGGCTCAAGCCCTAATCTAACCTTGCCGATTTTTAGCGGCTATGTCATTATTGTTAGTTTTTGGACTTTGGCTTTTTCAATATCCAAGCTGCGTTAATCACTCAACTACTATAAAGAGGCAATTCAATGGCTGGTCGTAACCACCTATATATTCCAGGCCCTACCAATGTGCCGAATGAAATCCTGAACGCCATGCATATCAACATGGAAGACCATCGGTCTCCTGTGTTTCCTAAACTGCTGACGCCTCTTTTACAAGACCTGAAAAAAGTCTTTAAAACTGAAACCGGGCAAGCCTTCATTTTTCCTGCTACAGGCACCGCAGGCTGGGAAGTTGCGTTGACCAACACCTTAAATCCGGGTGACAAGGTTTTAATCTATCGCTTCGGTCAATTCAGCCACTTATGGGCTGAAATGGCAAAACGCTTGGGTTTCGATGTTGAAATTCATCAGGAAGTCTGGGGCAAAGGCATTCCGCTGGATAAAATCGAAGCGCGTTTAAAAGAAGACACCAACCACGAAATCAAGGCCGTTTTGGCGACGCATAATGAAACCGCTACCGGTGTCACCAGCGATATTGGCGGCGTTCGTAAAGCCATGAACGCAGCGAATCACCCGGCGCTCTTATTCGTCGATGGCGTCAGCTCTATTGCCAGTCTCGACTTTCGCATGGACGAATGGGGCGTTGACGGAGCCATCAGCGGCTCACAAAAAGGCTTTATGATGCCCGCCGGCGGTGCGTTCCTGGCCTTCAGCCAGAAAGCCTTAGCAGCCGTTGAAACATCAACCTATCCGCGTTGTTTCCTGGACTTAAAAGACCAGATGAACACCAACAAAGACGGCTACACGCCTTATACTCCGGCATTGCCTATTCTGTACGGCTTACGCAAAGCGTTAGACCTGTTGCAGGAAGAAGGTTTGGAGAATGTTTTCGCGCGTCATCACCGTTTGGCCGAAGGCGTTCGTAAAGCCGTTGCCGCCTGGGGATTAACAACCTGTGCTCAACCCGGTTTCGAATCGGACACAGTGACTGCGATTGTTGTCCCGGAAGACAAAGATGCCAGAGATGTGATCAGCACCGCTTTTAGCCGGTACGATATTTCTTTAGGCGCCGGTTTATCGGAACTTGCCGGCAAAGCTTTCCGTATCGGCCACGTCGGCGACATGAACGACGTTTCGATGCTCGGCGCTATCGCCGGCGTTGAAATGGCGATGCTGGACAACGGCTTTGATTTCAAGCCGGGTGCCGGCGTTGCGGCAGCGATTGAATACTATCGTTCAACAGCAAGTTAATTGATAAATAATAGAACACGGATAATTGTAAGAGACCGCCCGAAAACTAATTTTTGATGCTACATATAGCGTTTAATAGACATAACAAATGCTATATGTTGTGTTTATTTTTATTTTTGGCCTTGCTTTTAGTTGCTTTGCTTTTTTAAAATTGGTATAATTTTTTCACGTGTTAATAAACACGTAAATTTTATCTCGTCGTGATGACGTAACATCCAACATAAGGAAAAACAATGTATTTTAATACTGGCAAACATACAATAAAGAAAGTCACTAACAACGGTGGCAACATTGTCCTTGACGACAATTCAAATTGGGATGTTTCTTTGTTTGACAAGTTCACAGCGCTTTTCTGGAGCCCGAATGACAAGGTTACAGTCAAACCCTATATCGGCTCGAAGTTTAAAATTGAACGCGAAACTAGATTTGGTAAGATCGAAATAATTGAAGCCGCATATCTTAATTAGATTAAAATATCCTCTATCAAAGCCAACAAAAAGGCCGCTTATGCGGCCTTTTTCGTGAGCTTAACTGTTTTAGAGAAAGCCTTGTAGATACTGCTCCTGCCATTGGAGGATAACCCATGAACAAACCCAAAGTCTTTGTTACCCGCAAGTGGCCTGCCTCAGTCGAAGCCAAATTAACAGCTCTTTACGACGTCACGTTAAACGCAGATGACCGACCTTTAAGCGCCGACGAATTCAAATCCGCACTGCAAAATTACGATGCCGTTTGTCCTACCGTTTGCGATTCATTCCCTGCCGACGTGATCAACGTCGACAACAAACGCTGCAAAATTCTGGGCAACTTCGGCGTAGGCTACAACCATATCGATATTCCGGCCGCCAAGGCGCAAGGTTTAGTCGTAACCAACACTCCCGGCGTATTGACGCACAGTACCGCCGATATTGCGATGACCTTATTGTTAATGTCTGCACGTCGCGGCGCAGAAGGCGACCGCCTGGTTCGCGCCAAACAATGGCAAGGCTGGTGCCCGACGCACATGCTGAGCTCCGATGTAACCGGCGCAACTTTAGGCCTGATCGGCTTTGGTCGCATCGCACAAGCCATGGCAAGAAAAGCCCATCACGGCTTCGGCATGAAAATTATTTATTTCAAACCCAGCCCGGCCGACGAATATGTCACCGACGACCTTAACGCGACCCGCTGCGAGTCTATAGAAGACCTGTTGCAAGCGGCCGATTTTGTTTCGTTACACTGTCCCGGCGGCGATGCCACCCGGCATTTAATCAATGCCGACAGGCTTAAGCTGATGAAACCGTCAGCGCACTTAATCAACACCGCCAGAGGCGATGTCGTCGACAGCGTCGCGCTGATAGCCGCACTTAAAAGCAAAAGGATTGCCGGTGCCGGTCTTGATGTGTATGAAGGAGAGCCGAATGTACACGAAGGCTTCCTGAGCCTGGATAATGTATCGCTACTGCCGCATTTGGGCAGCGCCACCTTAGGGACGCGTACCGCAATGGGTGAAAAGGTATTAGCCAATCTGGCCGCATTTTTTGCCGGGAATCATCTGCCTGATCGGGTAGTTTGACAGAGTTAACGCGCCCACCTTAGCTGACTCAGCCCGATAAGATTTCTATCAGCTTTTTTGTAAAAAAGGCGTTCCGCCGACACCTGTGGAACCGTGGCTTTCTATGGAAAATATGGGGAGTTGGTAGCCGCGCAGGATGTGTAGAGCAACGCGAAACCCATCGCATCAGTGATTGATTATGATGGGTTTCAGCTAACGCTCCTACCAAGCTATTTTTTACATAACTGATGTTACGCACGGATGGTACTTCTCCCGTTTGTCGCGCCGAGCACCGGAGCTTTTATCGAGAACAGCCCGTTAGGGGTGCGGCAGGGATGCCGCACGTCAGCAGAGGGGCAGGAGCCTAGGCTGTCGAAATACAGCAACTTTGAATGTATTTTGATTTCCCGACTTATGGATTGATTCGAGTGGGTTTTAAAGTTGAATGGATTGCATTAAAATGAACATTAAAACAACGCACTCGTTCAATTA
>NZ_JAWPOH010000046.1:0-31068 GCF_037671525.1 Methylobacter svalbardensis | reverse complement strand
TTGTTGGCAGGATTATGGATATTCCTTTCTATGCAGGAGGTGTTGGATTGTTACTCCCATGAGGAGCTTGCCGCTTTGCAAGAAACAGCTCAGGATTTCCTAATGTGACTTGTGTAGATAGCTATGCTGTGGCGGTGGGGGCTCTGATGGATTGGATCGAGGAACGCCTCGGGCGCGACGCCTTGGCCGCAGTGGGACATCGCGTGGTGCATGGCGGGCCGAAGTATAGCAAGCCGCAGCGAATCACTGCGGAAATGATTGTGGAGCTGCACCAACTCAGTCCCTTCGATCCTGAGCATCTGCCGGAGGAAATCCTGTTGATCGAGGCGTTTCAGCGCCGATTTCCTGAGTTGCCCCAAGTAGCGTGTTTCGACACGGCTTTTCACCATGATCTACCGCGCGTGGCGCAGTTGTTGCCAATCCCGCGCCGCTATGAAGCGCAGGGGGTTCGGCGATACGGGTTTCACGGATTGTCATATGAATTTCTTATGGGTGAACTGGCTCGACTGGCCGGAACGGACGCGGCACAAGGCCGGGTCATTCTCGCCCACCTCGGCAATGGCGCAAGCCTGGCGGCGGTGCGTGATGGTAAATCCGTGGACACCAGCATGGGTTTCACACCGGCCGCCGGCGTGCCGATGAGCACCCGCTCAGGCGATCTCGATCCCGGACTGTTTTGGTATCTGGCGCGCACTGAAAACATGAGCGCGAAGCAATTCAACGTAATGATCAATTCCCAGTCCGGGCTGCTCGGTGTGTCGGAAACCAGTTCCGACATGCGTGACTTGCTCGGCCTTGAAACGCAGGACGTGCGGGCGGCTGAAGCGGTCGCGCTGTTTTGCTACCAAATCAAGAAATGGATCGGCGCGTTTGCGGCGGCGTTGGGCGGATTGGACACGCTGGTGTTCTCTGGTGGCATCGGAGAGAACGCCTCCAAAGTCCGCACCCGGATCTGCGGCGGGCTGGGATTTCTTGGCATCGAACTCGACGAAAGGCGAAACGCGGCGGATAAGGATGTGATTTCCACGGCGGACAGCCGGGTAGCGGTCCGCGTTATGCATACGGATGAAGAACTGATGATTGCCAAGACGGTCTGTCACGCACTCGGACTTGGCATGGTCAGTGAAAAAACGAATTCCGACCAAGCAACGAAATACAGCTCTCAGTCAGATCCGTTTTCGTTGCGCGATTTTCCATAGCGAAGCCGCCCACGCTGGAGCAATAGGAGTGCTGACACCCGAGCAGATCGAGATGAAACCGATTTCTCAAACACGCTGACAGCCGCACGTCAACACCGAACAAAAACGACAAACAAAATGAAAGGAATAGAACACATTCCAATCGCAAGCTGCCGAGCCTGCGGAGGGAAAAATGATGACGGAGGCCAAAATGATGGGACGCTGCCAGAACATGATGGAACAGAAACAAAAAATGATGGAAGGCATGAAGTCTCAGGACGCTGAGCTTACCGAGCAGCTTACCAGGATGAACAGCGCGCCGGCGGACAAAAAGTTGGGTCTGATAGCCGCCATCGTCACTCGCATGGTGGAACAGCGGACTGCCATGAATGCGCGAATGGCAAAGATGCAGGAGGAGATGATGCAGCAAATGATGGCGGACATGCAGATGGGCAAGAAATCCATGTCGAAGTGTCCGATGATGAAGGGGATGATGGACATGGACGAAAAATCGGCGCGGGGGCCCACAAAAAACATCAAAAAGAACAGAAATGACTGCTGAACGCCACAACGCACCACAAAATCTCCACGCCAACCCAACTGGAAACGCCGGAGACTGCTCAACCTTCGCACATTCCAGCCTGACTTGGCGGCGGTTGAGGCGATTCTTTGCGACCACGGTGTTGGCGAGTTTCGTTTTGAATGAAATCTGGGAAATAGCGCAGATGTCCTTCTACATCGAAGCGGCGGGCCATTCCTGGACGAGCACAATCGGTCTTTGCACGCGGGCGGCGGTGGGTGATGTGGGAATAATCTTGGCTATTTGCGCGGCGAGTGCGCTGGCCGCTGGCGATCCGGGATGGGGCTTGCGCGGCACGTGGAACGTCTATGCAACGGCGGCTCTTTTGGGGTTAGTCTGCGCGACGTTGGTGGAACATGCGGCACTTGCCGCCGGGCGCTGGTCACACACGGAGCGCATGCCCGTGGTGCCTGTGCTTGCTGCGGGCCTGTGGCCGCTACTACAAATGACACTGCTGCCTCCGCTCACGATCTGGATTGTCCAGTGGTGGGTGTGGCGCAGCGCAACGAAAGGGGCTTTATAATGAACAACATGATGAATGATACAGACGGATGGATGGGTGGAGGGATGTGGCTTTGGTCGGTGATCGGCGTGTTGCTGATAGTCCTGCTGGTCGTCGTTATCCTCAAGCTGACCAAAAAATAATTCAGCGCTCGGCGCTGCTCTACAACGCAAACTGTTAACCATGAAAGGAGCCCCGCTATGCTGGTCAAATTAGCTACGAACAAAACGGTGAGTGAGACTGCAACTGTCTTGCAGACCGCCGTCCAGTTCCATAATGAGAATGGCTGGTCTGTCAAGACCCGTTCAAAGCATCGCGGGGCGTGGTTGATCAGCGTTGATGGAAGAACCATAAAAATTGACAGGAGACTCCAATGAAGCAACACGAACACGCGACAAAAAATAAACCTGAATCTGAAATGCCGCATGCCGGGACCGACCATCAAGGCCACCATGCCCACATGGCGGCGGATTTTCGTAACCGGTTCTGGATCTCACTGGTCTTGACCCTGCCGATTCTCGCCCTGTCGCCGATGCTCCAAACGCTGGTGGGGCTGCGAGAAGCTATTCGTTTTCCGGGCGACATCTATGTTCTATTCGGCCTTTCTTCCGCAGTCTTTTGGTATGGGGGATGGCCGTTTCTCAAAGGCTTGTTCAATGAACTTAAAACCCGCAAGCCAGGGATGATGACGCTGGTCGCCGTCGCCATCACCACAGCCTATCTATACAGCAGCGCCGTGGTATTCGGCCTGACCGGTAAAATGTTTTTCTGGGAGTTGGCCACCCTCGTTGACATCATGTTGCTCGGGCACTGGATTGAAATGAAATCCGTAATGGGCGCCTCAAAGGCACTGGAGGAACTGGCTAAACTGATGCCCTCCGATGCGCACAAACTCATGCCTGACGGCAGCGTGAAAGACGTACCTCTCGGCGAGTTGACCGTTGGTGACAAGGTGCTGATCAAACCGGGGGAGAAGATCCCTGCGGATGGTGTCATCGTTGAGGGTGAGAGCTCGGTCAATGAAGCGATGCTGACCGGGGAGTCAACCCCGGTCAGCAAGAAAACAGGCGGCAAGGTGATTGGCGGCGCTATCAATGGCGAAGGCTCGCTCACCATTGAGGTGAAAGGCACCGGCAAGGACTCTTTCCTGTCGCAGGTCATCGATCTGGTCAAGCAGGCACAGGAAAGCAAATCAAAAACCCAAAACCTCGCCGATACCGCCGCAATGTGGCTTACCATTATCGCCTTGGGAGGCGGCTTGCTCACATTCTTGATCTGGCTGGTTCTGATGAATAAGGAGTTCGCCTTTGCCATTGAACGCGCTGTGACGGTGATGGTGATTACTTGTCCGCATGCGCTCGGCCTGGCGGTGCCGCTGGTGGTGGCCGTCTCCACGGCCTTGGCTGCGAGCAACGGCCTGCTGATTCGTAATCGCGGCGCATTTGAAAGTGCCCGTAAACTGCAGGCCATCATTTTTGACAAGACCGGCACATTAACCGAGGGCCGCTTCGGCGTGACCGATACGCTGTTGCTTGCTCAGGACATCGATGAAGAAACGCTGCGCAAGTATGCGGCTTCCGTGGATGCAAATTCAGAACACCCTATAGCCAAAGCTATCGCTGATTCTTCGGAGCAGAAGCTGCCCGTCGAAGGTTTCAAAAGCATCCCCGGCAAAGGCGCCGAAGGCAAGGTTGATGACAGAGATGTCAAAGTGGTTAGCCCCGGCTACTTGATAGAACAGAGCATCGCGCACGATGACCAGCGCGTCGAACCGCTGCAAGCCCAGGGCAAAACTGTCGTGTTTGTCCTTGTGGACGGGCAGCTGAAAGGTGCGATCGCCTTGGCTGACATTATCCGCCCCGAGGCAAAGCAAGCCATTGCTGCCCTCAAGGCATTAAATATTCGCTGCATGATGCTTACCGGTGATAACAAGGCGACGGCCCAATGGGTCTCGGATCAGATCGGACTGGATGAATATTTCGCCGAAGTCTTGCCGCAGGACAAGGCCGCCAAAGTGAAAGAAGTCCAAACACGAGGCGTTTTGGTGGCGATGACCGGCGACGGCGTGAACGATGCCCCGGCGCTGGCGCAGGCGGATGTGGGCATTGCCATCGGCGCCGGTTCCGATGTGGCGGTGGAAACCGCCGACGTGATTCTGGTGCGCAGTAATCCGCTGGATGTCGTTGCTATCGTGCAGCTCTCCCGCGCCACCTATGGCAAGATGATTCAGAACCTGGTCTGGGCCACGGGCTACAACGTTGTCGCCATTCCGCTGGCGGCCGGCGCGCTTTATGCGTGGGGCGTGCTGCTCACTCCCGCTCTGGGTGCGGTGCTGATGTCGGCGAGCACGGTGATTGTGGCCATCAACGCGCGACTGCTGAGACTGAAGGCCGAGCCTAAATCTGATGCCAAAGCCGAGCCTCAGCCTGAAGCCAAAGCCGAGCCTCAGCCTGAAGCTAAAGCCGAGCCACAGCCTGAAGCTAAAGCCGAGCCACAGCCTGAAACCAAAGCCGAGCCTCAACCTGAAGCTAAAGCCGAGCCTCAGCCTGAAGCTAAAGCCGAGCCACAGCCTGAAACCAAAGCCGAGCCTCAGCCTGAAGCTAAAGCCGAGCCTCAGCCTGAAGCTAAAGCCGAGCCTCAGCCTGAAGCTAAAGCCGAGCCTCAGCCTGAAGCTAAAGCCGAGCCTCAGCCTGAAGCCAAAGCCGAGCCACAGCCTGAAGCCAAAGCCGAGCCACAGCCTGAAGCCAAAGCCGAGCCTCAGCCTGAAGCCAAAGCTGAGCCTCAGCCTGAAGCCAAGGCAGAGACACCGTCCGATTTGACGTCACAGATCGCCAAGCGAGCCTTTGAAATCTACGAGGAACGAGGTCGTGCAGTTCAAGACTGGGAGCAGGCGGAGAAGGAGATTCAAAAAGAGATTTTTGATTCAGCCAAAGCCGAGTCTGAATCTGAAGCCAAGGTCGAGCCAAAGCCTGAAGCCAAAAAATGACCAAGCTGTTAAAAATAATCCAGCGTCCTGCACTGTAACTTATGTCAACTATTACCCTTGAGAGGTCATCTTATGCTGGTCAAATTATTTACCTTTAAAAACGTAACGGAAGCTGAGGCTGCCTTACAAGCCGCCGTACAGGCCAATCACTTTGGCGTGATGCAGGTGCACAACCTCAAAGAGACCATGAACAAAAAAGGCGTGGAATTCAACAGTGAACAAAAACGAAACTAAAACAACGAAAGGAATACTATTATGCTAAATAAAGCCCAAACACTAAAAGGTTACAAATTACACAGCCTCGACGGGGAAATAGGGACGGTCAATGAATTCTACTTCGATGACCACTTTTGGACGATTCGCTATCTGGTTGCCGACACAGGAAATTGGCTTACGGGCAGAAAGGTATTGATCTCACCGTATGCGCTGATCGCCGTGAATAAAGAAGAGCAATTCATCGCCATCGATTTGACCCAAAAGCAGATTGAAGACAGTCCACCCCTGGACAGTGACAAGCCCGTTTCTCGACAATTCGAAGAGTCCTACTACGAGTATTATGGATGGCCGATGTATTGGGGCGGCCCATTCATGTGGGGAGCTTATCCATCTTATCCCTACATTGTGCGCGACCGTGAAAAGTGGAAAGAACCCACTGAGGGTGAAAAAGCGTGGGATCCGCATTTGCGCAGCACATTCGATGTGAGCGGCCATCACATCCAAGCCGAAGACGGCGATATTGGCAATGTCGAGGATTTTATCATCGACGACGAAACGTGGACGATTCGTTATCTAATCATCAATACGCAAAACTGGTGGCCGGGGAAAAAAGTCCTGGTTTCACCGCAATGGATCGAGCGGGTTAGTTGGAGCGAGTCGACAGTCTTCGTTAATCTCACCCGGGAGGCCATCAGGCAGTCACCGGAATACACGGAGGAGTCTCTGCTAACCCGGGATTATGAGGCCGGACTGCACCGACATTACGATCGTCAGGGTTACTGGATCGAGGATCCGGCTGCCAAGGATCATTCCCGTTGAAGCAAGTACAAGAATGAGTTTTCTTGCATGCGTGACTTACTCGATCTTGAAACGCTGGCATTCCCTGGTCGCATAGGCGAAAACACGCAGCTCATTCGCCCGCGGATCTCTGTAAGATTGAGCTTCCCCGGCATTGAATTGAATGAGTTGCGCAATGGCGATATTGCGGAAGTCATTTCCTCGGATGCCTGCCAGGTAAAGGTTCGCGTCATTCGCGCGAACGAAGAACTGATGATTGTTCGTTCAGTGTGGCGCATGGAGAGAACAATGCTCGAAAGGACGGTTCCACCAAAGGCGGAGCTGGCGATTGAAGGAGCCACCCCATGACCCCTGCGCCCGCCATCGCCGAACAACCAAAAGCCCAAGCCTGGCACAGCCAGGCTGCCGAGGAAGTGCTGGCACAACTTGGCTCCGCAGCGACCGGGCTTTCGGCGACGGAAGCCGCGCAACGCCTTGCGGCTGACGGCCCGAACGAGCTGAAAGAAGGCAAGCGCATCAGCCCGCTGCAGATTTTTCTCGGCCAGTTCAAGAGTCTCATCATTTGGATTCTCATCGCGGCCGGCCTCATCTCCGGCGTGCTGGGCGAAGTGGTGGACGCCATCGCCATTCTCACGATCGTCGTCCTCAACGCCGTCATCGGCTTCTACCAGGAGTTCAACGCGGAGAAATCCATCGCCGCGCTCAAAAAAATGACCGCTCCCCAGGCCAAAGTGCGGCGCGACGGGCAAGTCACTTCGATTCCCGCCTCGGGAATCGTCGCCGGTGACATCCTTGAGCTGGAGGCCGGCGACCTGATCGCGGCTGATGCCCGGCTCCTGGAAGCGGCCTCGCTCAAGTGCATTGAGTCCGCGCTGACCGGCGAATCGGAGGCGGTGACCAAGCAGCACGCGGCTTTGGAACAGGGCGACATTTCGCTCGGCGACCGCGAGAACATGGTGTTCATGGGCACCAGCGTTGTGGCAGGCACTGGCCAAGCCGTCGTTGTAGCCACGGCAATGCAGACCGAGTTGGGCCGCATCGCTGGACTGATTGCAGAGGCGGGTGCGGAGGATGGTACACCGCTTCAGCAGAAACTCGATTCGTTCGGACGCATCCTCGTCTGGGCGACGCTGGGCATCATCGCGCTGCTGTTTGGGCTGGGGCTGCTGCGCGGGACGAAACTCCTGGAGTTGTTTATGACCTCGGTCAGCCTTGCGGTGGCCGCCGTACCAGAAGGGCTGCCGGCCGTGGTCACGGTATCGCTCGCGCTTGGCGTGCAGCGCATGGCCCGACGCCGCGCGCTCGTGCGCAAACTGGCCGCCGTCGAGACGCTCGGCTCGGCGACGGTCATCTGCACGGACAAGACCGGCACCTTGACCCTCGGCGAGATGACCGTGCGCACGCTCTACGTCGCGGGTCAAAGCTACGAAGTCACCGGCGAAGGCTATGGGCCGGATGGCGAAGTCCGCTTCGAGGGCAAGAAGGCCGAAGCGCCGCACACCGCACCGCTGCTCGAACTCGCGACCATCCTCCTCGGCTGCAACAACGCCCATCTCGTCCAGGAAGAAGGGACTTGGAAAACCGTCGGCGATCCCACCGAAGGCGCCTTGCTTGCCGCCGGCACCAAAGCCGGCGGCAACCAGGAACGTATCGATAAGGAGTTGCCGAAGCATCACGAGATACCTTTCGACTCCGACCGCAAACGCAGCACGGTGATTCGCAAGCTGCCGGACGGGAAGCTCCGCGCCTTCATCAACGGCGCGCCCGACGTGCTGTTGGAGCGCTGCACAAATCTCTACACCAGCACCGGGGTCCGGCCCATGACGGACGAGGATCGCCGGAACATCACGGCGCAAAACACCGCGATGGCGCAGCAAGCCCTGCGCGTGCTCGGTTCGGCCTGGCGCGACCTGGACAACGCTTCGCCCGTCGACCTGACGGCAGACGCCGTGGAGAAGGATCTCGTGTTCGTCGGTTTAACAGGAATGTATGATCCGCCCCGGCAGGAGGCCAAAGACGCCGTGGCCAAGTGTCGCGCCGCCGGCATTCGCGTCGTGATGATTACCGGCGACCATCCCGATACCGCGACGGCCATTGCGAGGGAAATCGGCATCGCTTCAGACGACGACCTGGCGGTCGCGGGTGTCGATTTGGACAGGCTGTCCGACGATGATCTCCGGCAGCGAGCGCCCAAAATCGCCGTGTACGCCCGCGTCACCGCCGAGCACAAATTGCGCATCATCCGCGCCTGGAAAGCGAATGATGCGGTGGTGGCGATGACCGGCGACGGCGTCAACGACGCCCCGGCCATCAAGGGCGCCGACATCGGCATCGCCATGGGGAAATCAGGAACGGAAGTCACCAAGCAGGCGGCGGACATGATTGTCACCGATGACAACTTCGCCTCGATCGTCGCCGCCGTCGAAGAGGGGCGCGGTATCTACGACAATGTCCGCAAGACGCTCCAATACCTGCTGGCGGGCAACACCGGCGAACTCCTGCTGATGACCTTCTGCGTGATCATCGGACTGCCGACGCCGCTGCTGCCGATTCACCTGCTCTGGATCAATCTCGTTACCGACGGTCTGCCCGCGCTTTGCCTGGCCACCGATCCCATCGACCCCGACGTGATGAAACGCCAACCTCGCCGCCGGTCCGAGCGGATTACTGACGGCGGCTTCCTGGGAACAATGCTTCTCACGGGTATACTCACCGCCGGCGTGGCGTTCGCGGTGTACCTCTACGGCTTGAAGACGGGAACCGAAGAAATGGCCCGCACCGAGGCTTTTGCGACTCTGGTCTTTGCCGAACTCTTGCGCTCTTTTGGCGCCCGCAGCGAGACCAAGCCGGTCTGGCGTATTCCACTGCTTTCCAACCTCAACCTTCTCCTCGTCGTCGCTCTCTCATTTGGACTCCAGGTGTGGAGCCATCATAACGCGCTTCTGAGCCGCTTCCTGAAGACGTCATTTGTGCCGCTCGCCGATTGCTTCATGCTACTCGCGGTGGGCGCCATCCCGCTGATGGTTTTGGGGCTAGTGAAGGCGGTGCGGAACACCCTGCGACAAAGAAAGACTGAGCCAGATGAATATGCCAAACGGCCTGATCAAAAGACCAGCGGGGTTTGGGCCATACTCTGGCTTGCACTGAAAAAGTTTTCACAGATAGACGGAGCGCAGTCTGCGGCGGCGTTCGCGCACTACGCCTTCTTCTCGCTGTTTCCTATGATTATCCTCATCGTCACAATTGCCTCTGCTTTTATCGACCGGGACCGGGCTGGAACAGAGGTCATTGCTTACATTGAAACTTACGTCCCGATTAATGGTGAAATGCAGAACACCATTTTTGATACCATCGCCGGTGTCATCAAAGCGCGCGGGCAGGCGGGTGTGCTTGCATTTCTCATGCTGATTTGGGCAGCCATGGGTTTCTTCGCGACACTGATCCGAGTCACCAACCAGGCCTGGGGCGTCGAGGTCTCCAATTGGTGGCGGCTGCCGTTCAAAAGCCTGGGTTTTCTCATCATCCTGGTCAGCTCGGTCCTCCTGGCCGTCGCGGTGCCGGTGCTGGCGAAAATGACGAAGGATTGGCTTTTACCAGAGCATGATTTCAGTTCCTGGATCTATATCCTGGGGAGCTTTTTTATCCCCTTGCTGGTGGTGTTCCTCAGTCTAAGCCTATTTTACAGGCTGGCTCCGCGTCGGCCCACGCGCTTTGCTGAAGTCTGGATTGCCGCTCTATGCGCCACGGCGCTCTTGCTGGCGGCCGAAAGTCTATTTGTGATCTACCTCGAGAACTTCGCCACGTTAAACGCAGTCTATGGGGCATTCGGCGGGATAATGGCATTATTGCTGTGGATTTTCCTTTCCGGGTGCATTTTCATCTTCGGCGCCTGCCTGTGCGCCGCTCAGTCCGAAGGACAAGTGCCTGCGGAAACAATGATAGCTCACTCAACCCAAGGAATTAAACCATGAATACCAAGACGCTTTCCCCGGAACTGCTCGACAAGATGGACGCCTACTGGCGCGCCGCCAACTATCTGTCGGTCGGCCAGATTTATCTTTACGACAATCCGCTGCTGAAGCGGCCGCTGACGCTCGCGGATGTGAAGCACATGCTGCTGGGACACTGGGGCACGACCCCCGGGCAGAACTTCATTTACGTGCACCTGAACCGGGTCATCAAAAAATATGACCTCGACATGATTTACATCTCCGGTCCCGGACACGGCGGCCCGTCCGTGGTGGCTAATACGTATCTCGAAGGTACTTACAGCGAGATCTATCCCGACATCAGCCAGGATGAAGCCGGACTGCAAAAGCTCTTTCTTCAATTCTCGTTTCCCGGCGGCATTCCCAGTCACGCCTCGCCGGAGTGCCCGGGCTCGATCCACGAGGGCGGCGAGCTGGGCTATTCACTCAGCCATGCGTTCGGCGCGGTGTTTGACAATCCCGATCTCATCGTCGCCTGTGTCGTTGGCGATGGCGAAGCGGAAACCGGACCGCTGGCTACCGCATGGCATTCCAACAAATTTCTCGACCCGGCTACCGATGGCGCGGTGCTGCCGATCCTGCACCTCAACGGCTACAAGATCGCCAACCCGACCGTCTTCGCGCGCATCGAGCCGGAAGAGCTGGATCAGTTTATGCGCGGCAACGGCTGGATACCTTATTACGTCGAGGGACATGAGCCTGCGCTGATGCACGAGGCCATGGCCGCAACGCTCGACTCGGCGGTGGAAGAAATCAAACGCATCCAGCACGAAGCGCGCGTCAACGGCAACACCATGCGCCCGCGCTGGCCCATGATCGTACTCAAATCACCGAAAGGCTGGACAGGGCCGAAATGGGTGGACGGCCTGCAAATTGAAGGGACTTTCCGTGCACATCAGGTGCCGCTTTCCGACCCGTCCACCCATCCCGAACACCTCAAGCTGCTAGAGGACTGGTTGCGGTGCTACCGGCCGGAAGAGCTGTTCGATACGCAGGGCAGGCTGAATCCGGAACTGGCCGAACTCGCGCCCAAGGGCAAACGCCGCATGGGCGCCAATCCACACGCTAACGGCGGCCTGCTGCTACGCGACCTGATCATGCCTGATTTTCGCAACTACGCAGTTAATGTGCCGTCACCCGGATCGGTTACCGCTGCCGATGCGCATGAGCTCGGCGTGTTTTTACGCGATGTGGTCAAGCTTAATCGGGAACAGCGCAATTTTCGGATTTTCGGTCCCGACGAAACACTTTCCAACCGCCTGGGCGCCGTGTTTGAGGTGACCAGCCGGCAGTGGGACGCACGGACGCAGGACAACGACGAGTTCCTCGCCCTGAATGGCCGGGTGATGGAGATGTTGAGCGAGCATCAATGCGAAGGCTGGTTCGAAGGTTACCTGCTTACGGGCCGGCACGGATTATTCAACTGCTATGAGGCGTTCATCCATATCATCGATTCGATGTTCAACCAACACGCCAAGTGGTTGAAGGTCACGTCGGAGCTGCCGTGGCGGCGGAAAATCGCTTCCCTGAATTATCTGCTGGCTTCGCATGTCTGGCAGCAGATGCACAACGGCTTTACCCATCAAGACCCCGGTTTCATCGACCATGTCGTCAACAAGAAAGCCTCCGTCGCGCGCGTGTATCTGCCGCCGGATGCCAACTGTCTGCTCTCGGTCTGGGATCATTGCCTGCGCAGCCGCCACTACGTCAATGTCGTGATCGCGGGCAAGTATCAAGCACCGCAATGGCTGACGATGGATGCCGCCATCAAGCACTGCACGGCAGGCATCGGCATCTGGCAGTGGGCCGGCAATGACGCAGGCGCTGAACCCGACGTGGTCATGGCCTGCTGTGGCGACGTGCCCACGCTGGAGACGCTTGCCGCCGTATCCATTCTGCGCGAGCACTTGCCCGACCTGAAAATCCGGGTGGTCAATGTCGTCGATCTCATGAAGTTGCAGCCGCAACTCGAGCACCCGCACGGATTGAGCGATAGGGATTTCGATGCGCTCTTCACCAAAGACAGGCCGGTCATCTTCGCCTTCCATGGCTATCCGTGGCTGATCCACCGGCTTACCTACCGCCGCACCAACCACGATAATATTCATGTCCGTGGTTACAAGGAAGAAGGCACTATTACCACGCCCTTTGATATGACGGTGCTGAACGATCTGGACCGCTTCCACCTGGTGATGGACACCATCGACCGCCTGCCGCAGACCGGCGACAAGGGTATCTACCTGAAGCAACAGCTCAAGGACAAGCTCATCGAGCACAAACAGTACATCGACAAGTACGGTCAAGACATGCCGGAAATCCGCAACTGGAAATGGAAAGGGTGAAACGACTATGGCACTACGATTAATTGAAATGGTATTAACGGGGCAGGACAGCGAAGAAGTCCTGGAACTACTCAAGGAGCACAAGGTGCTGGAACATCGGCAGATCCGATTATCGGATGGGGAAGTACTGGTACGCATTTTATTGGAATCGGAACAAAGCGAGGCCGTGCTGGATTTATTGGATAAACGCTACACCGACAAGGAAGGCAACCGAGTAGTGATTCTGGCTGTCGAAGCGACATTGCCGCGTGCCAAGCCAGAAGCGGTCGATGCACCCGAACAACTGCCGGAGGAAAAATCACCGGAGCGGATCAGCCGGGAGGAGATGTACGAGGACATCAAAAATGCTGCGCAGTATTCGCAGGTTTATCTGGCGATGGTGGTGTTGTCCACCATCGTGGCGTCCGTTGGACTGTATTACGACAGCGTAGCCATCATCATTGGGGCGATGGTGATTGCGCCCTTGCTCGGACCGAACATGGCGTTGTCGCTTGGCACGACGCTGGGTGACTTGTCGCTGCTTCGTAGCGCAATCCGAACGGCATTGGCTGGGATCGTGACGACCATGGTGTTGTCGGTATTTATCGGCATACTGCTGCAAGTGAACCCAGATTCGCCAGAACTGGCGTCGCGCAACGGGGTGGGAATGGGCGACATCGCGGTGGCATTGGCGTCAGGCTGCGCGGGCGCACTGGCATTTACAACGGGTGTAGGGACGGCACTGATCGGGGTGATGGTGGCGGTGGCGTTATTGCCGCCGTTGGTGGCCTTTGGGCTGCTGCTGGGCGGAGGCCATCCGGCATTGGCAATGGGTGCGTTGTCGTTGTTTCTGGTGAATTTGATCAGTATAAACCTTGCTGGGGTAACGACGTTTATGGCGCAAGGCATTCATCCGGCAACCTGGTGGGAGAAAGATCAAGCCGATAAAGCCACGCACACCGCACTCAAGCTATGGGTAGCAATGTTCGCGGTATTGATCGTCCTGATCCTGCTGTTTCAAAAGAGCTGAATATTATCATAATCAAAACAGGAGCATACCATGCAAATCCAAATTAATACCGACCACAATATCGAAGGTCACGAGGCACTGGCCGCTCATGTCAGTGGCATCATAGAAAGTGCCTTGAGCCAAATCAGCGATCACATCACGCGAGTGGAAGTCCACCTGAGGATGAGAACAGCGACAAGAAGCACGGCAATGATGACATTCGTTGCATGATGGAAGCACGCCTCGAAGGCCGCCAGCCGGTTGCGGTCACTCACCATGCTCAGACCTTGGATCAAGCCGTTGACGGCGCTGCTGATAAGTTGTGCAGATTGATCGATAGCACCCTGGGGCGGCTGCGCGATCAAAAGAGCCATAGAGACTGACCCGCCGGCGCCGGAGATAGCCAATCTGTCGCCCGCACCATGAAAGCCTTGGACACTCTTGTCAGGTTACGTAATCAATACTTCCCAAGATCGTCATTCCGGCATGGAAGCGGGTATGACGAGCTTGCCCATTAATCCTACAAGGTAGAATTAACGCATGTACAGCAAACACAAGGTAAGAAGATGAAAATAAATGTCAAAGATTTCCGGGTGCCGGAAGGCGAAAAGGTCAACCTCGAAAAGTGGCCGACGCTCGTGGACCCAGTGTACAAGTCAAAGAAGAAGTACCACAAAATTCTCGAAGAACAGATTGAGGAGTTGAGCTCTCTGCAACGTCTTCACTACGCCTCTGACCGCTACGCGCTGTTGCTGATTTTTCAGGCCATGGATGCCGCCGGCAAGGACGGCGCCATCCGGCACGTCATGTCCGGTGTCAATCCGCAAGGCTGCCAGGTGTTCAGCTTTAAACATCCGAGTGCTACGGAACTGGATCACGATTTTTTGTGGCGCACCTCCAAGAATTTGCCGGAACGCGGCCGGATCGGCATTTTCAATCGCTCCTACTACGAGGAGGTATTGATCGTTCGTGTGCATCCGGAGATATTGCGCAGTCAAAAGCTGCCGGACGATCTGCTCGAAGAAAAAACCATCTGGGAGGAGCGCTATCGGTCTATTGTGGACCTGGAAAAGCATCTTTATCGTAACGGCACACGGATCATCAAGTTCTTCCTTCATTTATCAGAGGAAGAACAGCGGAAGCGCTTTCTCGATCGCATCGACGAGCCCGAAAAAAACTGGAAATTCAGTCTTGCCGACATTGAGGAGAGGAAATTCTGGAATCTGTACATGCAGGCCTATGAGGCGTGCCTGAGTGCAACCAGTACAAAAAACGCACCCTGGTATGTGGTCCCCGCCGACGACAAGAAGAACGCCCGGCTGATTATTTCCGAGATTATTCTCGATACTTTCAAGGCGCTCAAAATGAGCTATCCAAAAACCTCCTCAAAACGCGAACAGGAATTGCTGACGATCCGCAAGCGGCTTGAGAAGCAAGGCTGATTTAGCAACGAACCGAGGGGTATATATGACATCATTTCGCACAGACCGGTTTAACGCGATGCAGCAGGAACGGATGATTCAGATGCAGGTGTCTCCCGACTTCATGGATCCGGTGCATGAGTGGCGTCGTCTCTTTGCCGAGATGTGGGGTACGTTCCTGTTGGTTCTCGTCGCTGCGGGTGGCGGGGTAGTTGCTGCCCAGAGCGGCGGCGCTGTCAGCCTGGGCATGATAGTGGTTGCGCCCGGCCTCATGGTGATGGCGATCATCTACTTTATGGGCACCGTGAGCGGGGCGCATTTGAATCCGGCAGTTACCTTGGCCTTTACCCTGCGGGGTAACTTCCCGTGGCGCCGGGTACCGGGTTACATCTTGGCACAGCTGATCGGTGGTATTGCGGCGGCGCTCTTCCTGCGAGCCCTGTTTGGCTCTGTCGGTGCGCTGGGCGCGACCGTTCCGGGTAGCGGTGTAGGCAGTGGGACCGCGTTGATGATGGAAGTAGTGTTGACCGCCGGGTTGGTAAACACGATCCTGGGCACGGCCACAGGGGCGCGCAACATCGGCGCCAACGGCGCCATCGCAGTGGGTGGATATATTGCTCTGACAGGTCTTTGGGCGGCACCGATCAGCGGAGCCTCGATGAACCCGGCGCGCTCATTGGCGCCGGATTTAGTGCGTGGGGACCTCGGCACGGCGTGGATTTATGTGGCGGGACCGATCCTGGGTGCACTGATAGGAGTCGCCTTCGAGTGGATATTAAGGGGTAAGCCATCAACTGCAGGTTCGCTTGCGGCTCAAGGTTCCATCGGTGTCGATGAGTCAACACAGACACGTGAATAAGAATGAGATAAAGAAGTAAAAAAATCGAACAGATGAGATTGGAGGAACATCGCAGTGGAATCATCGCTTATATGAAATACTTGGTTGAAAAATAGCGTGCAATATCTGCACAAAGCGGCTGTAGTTTTAAATGACAAATTCAGCCCACCTTATACGATGGGCTTTTTAGATCATCCATTAATCATCATATACGGAGGTATCAGAGATGAGTGCACAAACGCTTATAGACACCGCGAGGACGCTTGTCGCCGGCGACAAGGGCCTGCTGGCGATGGATGAAAGTAATCCAACCTGCAACAAACGCTTTGCCCGGCTGGGGATTCCCCAGACCGAGGAGGCCCGGCGCGCCTGGCGGGAGTTGATTGTCACCACGCCCGGTCTCGGTCAGAGCATTAGTGGCGCGATCCTCTACGACGAGACGATCCGTCAGCAGAAGAAAGACGGCACGCTCTTTGTCAAAGTCCTCACCGATGCAGGAATCATTCCCGGCATCAAAGTGGATACCGGAGCAAAGGCTATGGCCGGTCATCCCGGAGAGAAAATTACCGAAGGTCTGGATGGCTTGCGCGGCCGTCTGGCTGAATATGCTCAAATGGGCGCCCGTTTTGCCAAGTGGCGCGCGGTCATTGTCATCGGCGAGGGCCTTCCCAGCCGGGGCTGCATCGAGGCCAACGCGCAGACGTTGGCTCGTTATGCCGCGTTGTGCCAGGAAGCCGGTCTGGTTCCCGTTGTCGAGCCGGAAGTGCTGATGGACGGCGGGCACACCCTGGAGCAATGCGGCGAGGTAACGGAGGAAGTCCTGCGAACGGTTTTCAACCAGCTTTACACACAACGGGTGATGCTCGAGGGTATGATCCTGAAACCCAATATGGTGCTGCCGGGATTGACCTGCCCCAAGCAAGAAACGGTGGACGAAGTGGCCGACGCCACGGTGAGGTGTCTTTTGCGAGTCGTTCCTGCCGCTGTCCCGGGGATTGCGTTCTTGTCGGGCGGCCAATCCAGCGAATTGGCATCGGCTCGTTTGAATGCCATGAATGTAAGATTCAAGTCGCAACTGCCTTGGGCGCTGGCGTTTTCGTTTGCCCGCGCCATCCAGCAACCGGCTCTGCAGATTTGGCAAGGCGAGGAGGCCCACGTGTTGGCGGCACAGCAAGCTCTGTATCATCGAGCTCGATGTAACCGGGCTGCGCGCCGTGGCGAATACAATGCCACGATGGAAAAGACATGAATGACAACTAGTATCCTACAACTCACGAAACCTGCTGCATAGCAAAGACTAGAGAATAGCCGTTATGAAACCTAATACCGACCAGCCCAAGGCTCCCGAGTCGAAGTCCGATACGAAGCCCGATGCGAACGACGAACTGAAATCCTTGCCCCTGCCGGAAGTGGAGAAAAAACTGGGGTCGTCGCCCGACGGCCTCAGTCAGGCTGAGGCACAGAAACGGCTGACCCAATATGGGCCTAACGAGATTGAAGAAAAGAAAACCAATGCCTTCCTGAAATTCCTCAGCTATTTTTGGGGGCCGATTCCGTGGATGATCGAAGCGGCCGTGATCCTCTCAGCGGTAGCCCAACATTGGCCGGACTTTGGCATCATCCTGCTTCTGCTTATGGCTAACGCCGTGGTCGGGTTCTGGGAAGAACATCAGGCGGGCAACGCCATCGCCGCGCTGAAAGCCAAGCTGGCGGTCAAGACGCAGGTGAAACGTGATGGGAAATGGACCAACCCGGAGGCGCGCGATTTGGTGCCGGGCGACGTCATCCATCTGCGTCTGGGCGACATCGTGCCGGCGGATGCGCGCTTGCTGGAGGGCGACCCGGTGGAGGTGGATCAATCCGCGCTGACAGGAGAGTCGTTGCCCGCCACGCGCAAATCCGGCGAGGCGGTGTTCTCGGGTTCGATCATCCGCACCGGTGAAACCGACGCGCTGGTGTACGCTACGGGCAAGAATACCTACCTCGGCAAGACCGCACAACTGGTGCAGGAGGTAGAAACTATTAGTCATTTTCAACGCGCGGTGTTGAAAATCGGCAATTACCTGATTATCCTCGCGGTGACTCTGGTGGCGGTGATTATTACCGTCGCGCTGTTCCGTGGCGATCCTATCCTCACCACCTTGCAGTTCGCCTTGGTGCTGACCGTGGCCGCGATTCCGGTGGCGATGCCGACAGTGCTGTCTGTGACCATGGCGGTCGGCGCGCGCCTGCTGGCCCAAAAACAGGCGATTGTGACCCGCTTGGCGGCCATCGAGGAATTGGCGGGCGTGGACGTGCTATGTGCGGACAAGACCGGCACCCTGACACAGAACAAACTGACTCTGGGCGATCCGTTCAGTGTCAACGGCATACCTCCCGACCAAGTCATCCTCAATGCCGCGCTGGCGTCACGCGCGGACAACAAGGACACCATCGATTTGGCCGTGCTGGGTGGCCTGAAAAATGACCAGGCCCTGAAAGACTATCAGGTGCTTCATTTCCAGCCGTTCGATCCGGTGCATAAGTGCACCGAGGCCACCGTCAAGGGCACGGATGGAAAGGAGTTCAAGGTGACCAAGGGCGCCCCGCAGGTGATCCTGGAGCTGGCGTCCAACACTGATGAGGTGAAGCCTTCTGTCGAGAAAGCAGTCAATGAATTTGCGGCGCGCGGCTTTCGTTCATTGGGCGTGGCGCGGGCCGATCAGGAAAACCAATGGAGGTTCCTAGGCGTGTTACCCCTGTTCGACCCGCCACGAGAAGAAGCCAAGGCAACCATCGCGACCGCGCGCGAGATGGGCGTGAAGGTCAAAATGGTGACCGGCGATGCACTGGCAATTGCCCAGGAAACAGCCAAAAAATTAGGCATGGGCAGCAATATTCTCAATGCCGGAGGCTTCGCCGACACCAAGCATCACGAGACGGCGCAGTTGGCGGAGTCCATCGAAAAGGCCGATGGTTTCGCCCAGGTGTTCCCTGAACACAAGTTCCACATTATTGATGTCCTGCAAAAAAGCGGTCACATTGTCGGCATGACCGGCGACGGGGTGAACGACGCCCCCGCGCTTAAGAAGTCCGACTGCGGCATCGCCGTTTCCGGTGCGACAGACGCGGCGCGTGGGGCGGCGGACATCGTGCTGATGACGGAGGGACTGTCGGTGATCATCGACGCGATCAAGGAGAGCCGGAAAATCTTCCAGCGCATGAACAGCTACGCGATCTACCGCATCGCCGAGACACTGCGCGTGTTGTTGTTCATGACCTTGTCGATCCTGGTATTTAACTTTTACCCGGTGACTGCGGTGATGATCGTGATGCTGGCGTTGCTAAACGACGGCGCCATCCTGTCCATCGCCTATGACAACGTCCATTACAAAGACAAGCCCGAGTCCTGGAACATGCACATGGTGCTGGGGATATCCACAGTGCTGGGCATTATCGGGGTCGTCGCCGCCTTCGGCTTGTTTTATCTCGGCGAGCGCGTCTTTCATCTCGACCGCGCGCACATCCAGACGCTGATGTATTTGAAGCTGTCCGTGGCGGGACATCTGACGATTTTCCTGACGCGCACACGCGGTCCGTTCTGGTCCATACGCCCCGCGCTGGTTCTATGGGTAGCGGTGCTCGGTACGCAAATCGTGGCGACCTTGATTGCGGTATATGGCGTGTTTATGACACCCCTAGGCTGGAAATGGGCCGGGTTCGTCTGGGGCTATGCGCTGGTGTGGTTCCTCGTTAATGATCGCGTGAAACTGCTGGCGTACCGGATATTCGATCCAACGGACGCGCCGCTATTGGAAAGGAAACCTGCCGATGCTACAGACCAAATCGCCAAGCGAGCCTATGAACTTTATGAACAGGGAGGCCGCCAGGACGGTCGTGCAGATCAGGACTGGATAAAGGCGGAGCAGAAGGTTTGGAAAGATGAAGCCAAAGCCGAGCCTCAACCTAAAGCCAAAACGGAGCCTCAACCTCAACCTGAAGCCAAAGCCGAACCTCAACCAGAGGCCAAAGCCGAAACACCAGCCGATTTGACGCCACAGATCGCCAAGCGAGCCTATGAACTTTACGAGCAGGAGGGTCACCATGACAGTGGAGCAGTTCAGGACTGGGAGAAGGCAGAGCGGGAGATTCGGAGAGATGAACCCCATAAATAAACAGACGCGAACAACGCGGCGGGCATGGAGGAAAGGATGAAGATGAAGATAAAAATCAATTCCACCCATTTCGGCAAACTTCTCTGGAGACAAAACCATGACCAATAAGCAATCACAACAACGTTATGAAATCGGCATGGTCGGCCTGGGTATCATGGGGCGCAATCTCGTGCTGAATATAGCCGACCATGGCTTTCCGGTGGCGGGCTATGACCAGGACCCGAACCAGGTTGAGGCCCTGAGGAAGGACTCCGCCGGCCGGGACATCTGCGGGACGGACAATATCAAGGACTTCATTGCTCTGCTCCGCCCGCCCCGTGCGGTTATGATGCTAGTGCCTGCCGGCGCGCCCGTCGATTCGGTCATCAAGGATGTGTTGCCGCACCTGGATAAAGGCGATCTCATTATCGATGCCGGCAACTCCTACTTCAAAGACACCGACGTGCGCGCCCGCAAGCTGTCGGCAAAAGGCATTCATTTCCTTGGCGTGGGTGTGTCGGGTGGCGAAGAAGGCGCGCGTCACGGACCGAGCATCATGCCCGGCGGGCCGAAAGTGGCCTATGAGCGGGTCCGTCCGGTCTTTGAAGCGGCGGCGGCAAAGGTTAACGGCGATTCCTGCGTGACCTGGCTGGGCCCTGGAGCAGCCGGGCACTTCGTGAAAATGGTTCACAACGGCATCGAGTACGCAGTGATGCAACTTATCGCCGAGACCTATGACCTGATGAAACGCGGTTGGGGTTTGAACGATGCTGAAATGCATGAGGCCTATGCTTCATGGAATAAGGGCGAACTTAACGGTTATCTTGTGGAGATCACCAGCCATATTTTCTCCAAACAAGACGAGAAGACCGGCAAGCAGCTGATCGACGAAATCCTCGACGTGGCCAAGCAAAAAGGCACCGGCATGTGGACTTCGCAGAGCGCATTGGAACTGCAAGTACCGATCCCGACCATTAACCTGGCGGTCGAGATGCGGGACCTGTCCGTATTTGCGAAGGAACGGGAGCAGGCCGGCGCAATTTATCAGCTATCCCATCGGCGCTTGGCCGGCGACCACGACACGTTCCTGACGCAACTGGGCCGCGCGCTTTTTGCCGCGATAATCATCACCTATGCGCAAGGCATGGCGCTGTTGGCGGTGGCTTCGGAACAATACCAGTATCACCTCGATCTTGAAGCCGTGACGCGAATCTGGCGAGGCGGCTGTATCATCCGCGCCGCGTTGCTGGAAGAAATCTGCTCGGCGTTTCGAACGAGGCGGGATCTGCCGAACTTGCTGCTGGATCCCAACTTGTCGGTCAAGCTCATGGAACATCAGGAAGATTTGCGTCAAGTGGTATGCCAGGCGGCCGAGTCAGGGGTGCCGGCACCGGGGTTGATGGTTTCGTTGGGTTATTTCGACGCCTATCGCAGCGCCTGGCTGCCGGCCAATCTCATCCAGGCCCAGCGCGATTATTTCGGGGCGCACACCTATGAACGCATCGATGCCAAGGGCACCTTTCACACGGAATGGGAAAAGGGAGGAGAATCATGAAAACCGGTGAATCGAGCGAGTTTGGTTACCATGATGACAACAAAGGGGGGCGCTGTTATGGACCATAACTCCAACCGTACGACGCCGGCTGATGCACTGGTGGTCTTCGGCGTGACGGGCGACCTCGCCCACAAGATGATCTTTCCGGCGCTCTACGCGATGGTTAAGCGCGGCATCCTCAACGTGCCGGTAGTAGGCGTCGCCTCCTCGAAGTGGAGTCTGGCGCAAGTGCGCGAAAAGGCGACGGACAGTATCAAGCAGGCCGGTAAGATCGATGACCGGAACGCCCTCGACCACCTGCTTTCCCAGCTCCAGTATGTGGGCGGTGATTACAACGATCTGGGTACGTTTAAAGCGCTCAAGCAGACGCTGGGCGATGCCCGGTATCCTGCTCATTACCTCGCCATTCCACCCTCTCTGTTCGCGACGGTTATCAAAGGGCTCGGTGCCGCGGGCTTGGCCGATCAGGCACGCGTCATCGTTGAAAAGCCGTTCGGACGCGACCTGGCTTCGGCCCGAGAACTCAACCGCATCGCGCTGTCGGTATTTGCGGAAGATTCGATCTTCCGCATCGACCACTATCTAGGGAAGGAGGCGATCATGAATATCCTCTATTTCCGCTTCGCCAATTCGTTTCTCGAGCCGATCTGGAACCGCAACTGTGTGGCCAGCGTGCAGATTACGCTGGCCGAGGATTTCGGCGTAAAAAGTCGCGGCGCATTTTACGAAAGTGCCGGCTGTCTACGCGACGTCATCCAGAATCACCTGTTCCAGATTGTCGCGCTGCTCGCCATGGAGCCGCCGGCCTATCAGGGCTTTGGCGCCGTTCACAGCGAGAAAGCCAAAGTGTTCCAGGCTATGCGCCCTCTACAGCAGGACGATCTTGTGCGCGGTCAGTACGCGGGCTACCGGAAAGAGCCGGGCGTAGCGAAAGGCTCGGACGTCGAGACCTTCTGCGCCCTGCGGCTGTTCATCGATTCCTGGCGCTGGGCGGGGGTGCCGTGGTACCTGCGATCCGGCAAATGTTTAGCGACAACAGCAGCCGAAGTTCTGGTAGAGTTAAAGCCGCCACCACAAAGGCTGTTCGACGATTCAGCACCGGTGGCCGGGCGGGCCAATTATCTGCGTTTCCAGCTCTCTCCCAACTCCGCTGTTGCCCTCGCCGCGCGCGTAAAACGCGCGGGCAAGGAGTTCGTCGGCGACCAGCGCGAGCTTTACCTGCTGGATGAACAGCCGGGAGAGGAAACACCCTACGAGCGGCTGTTGACTGACGCCATGGCCGGCGATGGCGCGCTATTTACCCGTGAGGACGCGGTTGAGGCTGCCTGGGCGGTGGTCGATCCTGTTCTCGGCACGCACCACAAGGCTTATTCGTACAAGCCCGGCAGTTGGGGGCCGAAACAAGCTGATGCGCTTATTGCGGCACACGGAAACTGGCACAACCCTCAATTGCCAGGGGCAGCGGAATGACAGCATCGAACGAGGTTGTATTCCTGCTGGATGTGGACAACAAGCTGCGCATTCTGGCAGCGATGAAAAAAGTCTGGGGAGACCGTTTGACGACGGTGTTCCCGCGCCAGGGACACTACGCGTTCGACCCCGGAAATATCGCCGCCTATCCACCCGCTGACATAACGATTGAGCATATCGGCGGCCTGATCAATGTCGATTTTTCCTCCTTGCTCGGCATCCCCAAAGCCGGCTGTGCGCAACAGGAGGCATCATGAAAGTCACACAACAACTGCACGATCCCGGTCAAAGCCTCTGGCTCGACAACATCACTCACGGGCGACTAACGAAAAGAGGAAGATGTGCTCGCGTTGCAGGAGCGTTGGCAGCCGAAGCCAGCGCAGGAAGAGTTGACGGATTCGGCCTCAAAGAAGAACAACTGGTCGAATCCAGAATCCAGAGTCAATGGGATGGCCATGTCACCATAAATGATGGGCGGAGGTAATTTACTGTAATGGAGACAGAAACAATCTTCATCTTGCTGTTCGTTGTGGCCACAGCCGTAGCGATCGCGGTGCAACGTCTGGCCGTTCCGTACACGGTGGCCTTGGTCTTCACCGGCTTGGTGTTGGGGCTGCTGCATGTCTTCGAAGCGCCCCACCTGACGAAAGCGTTGCTATTCGGCATCTTCCTGCCGGGGCTGCTCTTCGAGGCCGCGTTTCATATCGAATTTAAACAATTCTGGCGAAACCGCCTCGCCATTTTTTCGTTGGCCCTGCCGGGCGTGGTGGTGGCAATCGTGCTGACGGCCCTGGTTTTGACACCGGTCGCCAACTTGCTGCATTTCGTGCAAGGTTTTACCTGGAAACATGCGCTGGTTTTTGGGGCGCTTATTTCCGCCACCGACCCCATCGCCGTCGTCGCGATCTTCAAGAATCTGGGCGTCCCGAAGCGTCTGGCCGTGTTGCTTGAGGGCGAGAGCCTGCTCAATGATGGCACTGCGATCGTTTTCTTCACGCTGAGCCTTGCGCTGGTGACAGGAACGGTGGTGACAGCCGGCGGATTGGCCTTCGATTTTATCAGGATCGTCGGTATCGGCGCACTCATTGGAACGGGAATCGGCCAGGCGGTTTCACAAGTCATCAGGCAGGTGGACGACCCGATGATCGAGATTACGCTGACGACGATTGCAGCGTACGCTTCTTTCCTGGTTGCTGAGCACTTTCATTACTCCGGAGTGATTGCAACCGTCTCGGCCGGTATGCTCTGCGGAAACTATGGCGCCCTCGGTATGTCGCCATCAATCCGGATAGCCGTGGAGTCGTTTTGGGAATACGTGGCCTTTGCTCTGAACTCCATCGTCTTCCTTCTGATTGGTCTCGAGGTGCAATTCCAGGCATTGCTGGCCTCCTGGCAGGCGATCCTGGTCGCCTATCTCGTGGTCACAGGAGGCAGGGCGATGGTCATCTTCGGCGTATCTTCGCTGTTACGGAGGACGCGGGAACGTATTCCCTGGGCGTGGAGCGTGATCCTGACTTGGGGCGGGTTGCGCGGCGCGTTGTCCATGGTGCTGGTGCTGAGTCTCCCAAAGGATTTTGCGCATCGGGAATTGCTGGTCTCGATGACCTTCGGGGTCGTCATTCTTTCGATCCTTATCCATGGGTTAACGATGTCCCCGATACTGCGATGGCTGGGCATTGGGCGCGGACAGCAGGAACGCACCACGTATGAGTTGACGCGCGGCAAGTTGCTGGCAGCCCATGCCGCGTTGGAAGAAATCAATCAAATGTCACGCGTCCATTTCACCCATCCGGAGGTGCTCGCCAGTCTCCGCCGCGAATATGAGCAAAAGATTGAACTCGATAGTACAGCGCTGGCTGAGTTGCATCTCAAGGGACAGCAACTTAAAGCCGAGGAATTACAATGGGCTGGACGGCATCTGCAGTCGGTGGAAAAAGACGCGGTGATCGATGCCTTTCGCCGCGGACTTCTCAGTCAGACCGTCCAGGAAAAGTTGCTGGCTGATATCGATGCGCAGTTGCTGCGTCTCGAATCCGGAGAATCCGATGGGTCCGCAGAGCAAAAGCCGTTCCCAAACCGCGCCGATGGGCATAATTCAGAGGAATAGTTGGGCGGGAAATAAAACTATTGTTCGAGATAACATCACCATGATATTCGAGGAGAGAAAGCCATGACAGTAAGCCCTTTTGCAGGAAAGCCGGCCACAGCATCGATGCTGGTGAATGTTCCCAGACTCGTCACCGCCTACTATACAGAGACGCCTGATCCTTCAGTGCCGGAACAAAGAATTGCCTTCGGCACCTCGGGGCATCGTGGTTCTGCGTTCGAAAACAGTTTCAATGAATGGCATGTCCTCGCCATCAGTCAGGCCATTTGCCAGTACCGTAAACTACAGGGTATCGATGGTCCATTGTTTCTGGGTATCGACACGCACGCGCTGTCCGTGCCGGCTTTTGCCAGCGCGCTTGAGGTGCTGGCGGCAAACGGGGTGGACGTCATGATCGAGCAAGGGGATGAATATACCCCAACCCCTGCCGTTTCCCACGCGATTCTCACCTACAACCACGGGCGCAAGACCGGACTCGCTGACGGCATCGTCATCACGCCGTCACACAATCCGCCACATGCCGGCGGCTTCAAATACAATCCCCCAAGCGGCGGGCCGGCCCGATCCATTGTCACCGCCTGGATCGAGGCAAAAGCAAACGCGTTTCTTGAAAATGGCCTTTCGGGTTTGAAAAGGATTCCTTTTGAGAAAGCGCTTCGCGCCCCCACGACTTACCGGCACGATTTTTTAAATGCTTACATTACGGATCTAGCCAATGTGCTGGACATGGACGCCATCCGCGGTGCGAAGCTCAAGATGGGTGTTGATCCCCTGGGAGGCGCTGGCGTGCATTATTGGGGACGAATCGCCGAGCGCTATGGGTTGAATCTGACGGTTGTCAACGAGGCCGTTGACCCGACCTTCCGTTTTATGACGGTGGATTGGGACGGCCAGATTCGCATGGACCCATCATCACCCTACGCAATGCAGAGCTTGATCGACCTCAAAGATCGCTTCGACATTGCCTTCGTCTGCGACACTGATCATGATCGGCATGGGATCGTCACCAAAAGCGCGGGGTTGCTGCCGCCCAATCATTACCTTTCGGTTGCCATTTTCTACCTCTTCCAGCATCGACCAAAGTGGAGCAAGGATGCAGCGATTGGCAAGACGGTAGTCAGCAGCCAGATGATCGATCGCGTCACCGCGAAGCTTGGTCGGAAGCTCTACGAAGTGCCTGTCGGCTTCAAGTGGTTCGTGGATGGCCTGCTCGACGGTTCGCTTGGCTTTGGCGGGGAAGAGAGTGCGGGAGCCTCCTTTGCCCGCATCAATGGCAATGTTTGGACGACGGACAAAGATGGCATTGTTCCTGCTTTGCTATCGGCGGAGATTGCCGTGCGGATGGACCGCGATCCCGGCGATATTTACCACGAACTCACGCGCGAGTTCGGTGAACCTGCCTATGACCGTGTTGAGGCTGCGGCCACTCCGGAGCAAAAGGAACTATTGGCGAAACTCTCACCCGAGCAGGTTAAACTCACCGCTCTGGCGGGCGAAAAAATCCGGACTGTCCTCACTCAGGCGCCGGGCAACGGCGCGCCCATCGGTGGGTTGAAGGTAATCACCGAGAGTGGATGGTTTGCGGCGCGCCCGTCAGGCACCGAAGATATTTACAAAATATATGCTGAGAGCTTTCTTGGAGCGGATCATTTACGCCACATTCTGGAGGAAGCGCAGACAATCGTGAACAAAGCTATTGCACCGGCGGCTCCGCCCACAAAAAACATCGAGGAAAAATGATGAAAAGAGTTGATCTGATAAAATTGAATGGTACGCCTTGGGTAGAGACAATCGTAATTGTCGTCTTGGGATTTTGTTTAGCGTCCTGTGCAAAAAATTCACAACCTGTTCCGGAGGCGGACTATTCGACGAAAATTGTCGGTCGCTGGCAAGGCACGGTTGGCGATTTGAAAGAAACAATGTCATTCGACGGTAATGGTACTTTCGTCTGCTAACTATATCCTATGGGGTTCATTGCTAATACTCTTTTCCCAAGTGCAACGGGTACGGTTCGCGGAACTTGGAAAATCACCGGTGCAATTATCACTCTGGTTATCAGTGGTGCGGAAAACGAGCAGTTAATGAACAAGATTGCTTCAAGCACGATTATGTCGTTCAAGGTAAACGAACTTGTATTAAAATCTGATCAGGGTGAGACCTCGTCCTTCCAGCGAGTGAGCGTGAGAGATGAGTCCCCCATAGCAGACGGGGATTCCGTTTAAACCAAAATGTAAGGGAAAACCATGAGCGGCAAGAAATTAACCACTGACGCTGAACTGGAAATGCTTCAAGATGTATCATTCAGCTACTTTCTGCATGAGACGAATCCAGATAACGGGCTGGTGCTCGACAAGACCGAAGCGAATTGGCCTGCCAGTATTGCCGCTACCGGCTTTGCGTTGGCGGCTTATCCGGTGGCTGTCGAACGGGGATTTATGTCGCGTGCCGCAGCGGTAGAACGAACGCTGACCACCCTGCGTTTTTTCTGGAACAGCCCGCAAGGCTCCGAACTTGACGCCACCGGCTACCGGGGCTTTTATTATCATTTTCTCGACATGCGAACCGGTCGGCGCGCCTGGCAATGCGAACTGTCAACGATCGATAGCGCTTTTCTGCTGGCGGGTGCATTGACGGCGGGAATGTATTTTGACGCGAATACGGCGGACGAGCATGAAATTCGGACCCTCGCCGACGCGCTCTATCGCCGTGCGGATTGGCAGTGGGCGCAAGACGGCGGTGGCATGGTTACGCACGGCTGGAAACCCGAAAGCGGCTTTATCAAGTACCGTTGGGAAGGCTACGATGAGGCGCTGCTGCTGTATATCCTGGGGCTGGGTTCTCCCACTCATCCGCTGCCCGGGAACTGCTACGCTGCGTGGACTTCGACATACCGGTGGGAACATTGTTACGGATATGACTATCTTTACGCCGGGCCGCTATTCACGCACCAGCTTTCGCATATCTGGATTGATTTTCGCGGCATTCAGGACGCGTTCATGCGCGTTAATGGGATCGACTATTTCGAAAACAGCCGCCGCGCCACTTATGTGCAGCAAAGGTACGCGATGGCCAATCCGCTCAAGTTCGCAGGTTACGGCGGATGTTGCTGGGGGATTACCGCGAGCGACGGCCCCGGCCCTGACACGATCAAAGTGGGAGGCATCGAGCGCCAATTCTACGGTTACCTGGGTCGAGGCGTGCCCTACGGACCCGATGACGGCACCCTCGCGCCGTGGGCAGTGGTGGCGTCGTTGCCGTTCGCGCCCGAGATTGTGTTGCCCACATTGGACTATTGCATTCACCAGGTTAAATTAACAGCGTTCAACCCCTACGGCTTCAAAGCGACTTTTAACCCGACCCATCCGGTAAAATCCAGCAATCCCTATGGCTGGGTATCACCTTGGCATTACGGGCTTAATCAAGGGCCGATTGTTCTCATGATCGAAAACTATCGTACCGGCTTATTGTGGCGATTGATGCGAGACTGCCCTTACATCACTAGCGGATTGAAGCGAGCAGATTTTGGCGGTGGTTGGCTATGATCCTTGTATGAATTATATACTGGTTGAAAATGCCCGATAAATCCATAACAACGAATTGTAGATTACAGGGGTTGAGATGCTTCCCGTAAAAGACTTTAGACATCCATGTGTGCGCTGGCGAACAGACAATCTTACGAGAAATACAAATAATAAATTTGTGGATAAAACTGTCTGATAGTTGGTTCAGGCGCCGGTATTGAACCTAAGAGGCAGAGGAATCTTAGAACGCGTTTTAAAAGCCTCTAAATCAATTGAACGCTTGGTAAAATAAGCCTATTTTAATTTCATATGTCTAAAAAAGACGGACGAAAAAACGCTATCCTACTGATCTGAACAAAAGACGTTGGGGCATCATTAAAGTATTACTGCCAGATGCTCGGCCTGGTGGACGTCCCCGAGCAACTGTAATGGTCAACTAAAACCGGACACTTTCTTAAGCAGTCTTCTTATAGAATTCCCGCTCAAATTCCAGCGGGGTTTGATAGCCTAATTGGCTCTTCCCGATTTCGTGGGGTGACCACTACATATAGTGTTAGGCATAACCCAATAACCGCCGACCTTCGACATCGAGCCAGATATGTTGGAATAATCGACCTAAATTATATATCCCGTAGCAACGCCGCTTAATGACTTTGATTTTATTATTGAGTCCTTCAACAAAACCACTCGATTGCCGTTGAATGAAATAATTAGTGATTTCATTCATCCACTTCCGTAACGTCCCCACAAACGAATCAAAACAGCTCAATCCTAACTCTTGCACTCGCTTGATCCAGGCCTCCAGCTCAATAACAGCCTGCGTTTTAGTCAAGGGCTTATTGAAAATAGAGCTCATGACTTCTCTAAGAATATAGACTTGTTGCAGAAGGGGCGAATAACGGAACAGCATCAACAGCGATACCTGTTGCTCCTCGGTTAAATCGATCCAACGCTTCCGAAATGCCCACATCACGCCTTTAAGTTCGGCATATTTTCCATCGGACAGGGTCTTTTTCAGTACATGCATTTCCTGCTTTCTGGCCTTATCGGCGCATCCTCGGTAATTCTTGGCGACATGAAACCGATCAACAATCACCGCAACCCCTGGTAACGTCTCATAAACAGCATTGCTATAACCTTCATACATATCAACGCAGACCCGCTGAATAGTGGCTTTTTGCAGTGGCGGAATAGCCGCCAAAAAGGCTTTGACCGTGTCTTTTTTTCGATCAGGTAATACCGCCAATATGTGCTTTTTACCCTGCTCATTAATAGCTGAGACAATGACGACAAAATCCTTGTGCCCTTTCTTCAGCGCAATCTCATCAATACCGAGCAACGGTATAGATTTAATTTTATGCCATTCAACCTGCTGATGAATATGGCGGTTGATGATGCCTTCCACGGCGGCCTCACCGATACCACGCTTCATGCTGACATCGGTAATAGTGCTATTAATCAATTCGCGTAATAGCCATTGCTCATAGGCTTTGGTATGCGGGCTTTTGCTGTCATACCAACTGCACGTCTGTGTGGTCGTGGGGCCGTTGTCGCAGTATTGAGTTTTTGAAAGCACTGAGAGATAATCCTAATGCGCCGGTAAATAGCGTGAAGGGTATGTCTGGCAGGGTTATTGCCGGTAATCAAAGCTTGTATGGTGATGGAACCGGAACTATTGCTGAGGCTTATGGTCGGATGGGTAAGGCTATGGATCGCGGTACTGTTTATGCTCAAGATATAAGAGGCACTCAATCAGTGTCAATGCCAATGCCAGCGTTACCCAAAATGCCAACCGCTGTTAGTTATGTCGCTGAAGTATCACCCGGCGTGATTTTGCCTATGGGTTCCGGTAAAGATGCAAAAAATATGAAGGTATCAATGCCCGGTGGTAATCGAGGCGCGCATGAACGTGGAATGGTGCATATCCCGAAGCCGGAGAAGAAAATAATCTCAATAAGTTGGCAGTATTATTGATTAATAAAAAGTGGACGCAAGCCTTACAGGGCTTGACGTTTAGCTGTGTTTTTTATATGAAAAAATAGGAGTATCAAGCAATGGCGATTAAATCAAAGCGCGGAGGGCAAAGGGTGGGGGCCGGTCGCAAGGCCGGTGTTCCCAACAAATTAACATTTGAGATTAAGCAGGCTGCATCGGTTCATGGCAATGAGGTACTGTCCACATTGATGAAGATAATTCGTGATTCTGAGACACCGGCCAATGTGACCGTGGCGGCTTGTCGTGAATTACTTGACCGTGGGTTTGGTCGGCCAGCGGTGAGTATTGAGGTGCAGCCGGTAAATGTGAACGTGTTCCCGGCTAGGCTGTCGAAATACAGCAACTTTGAATGTATTTTGATTTCCCGACTTATGGATTGATTCGAGTGGGTTTTAAAGTTGAATGGATTGCATTAAAATGAACATTAAAACAACGCACTCGTTCAATTA
>NZ_JAWPOH010000045.1:0-32473 GCF_037671525.1 Methylobacter svalbardensis | reverse complement strand
GAGTTCAAATACTCACTCACCAACTGTTGGTGACGCTTTGCCAAGCGAGGATCGAGGTCTAATAACTTTTTTTATATTCATGGCGTATGTTACTACTTTTGTGCTTTAAGTTGTGTAGATAGCTATGCCCTGAGGGAGAAGGAGCACACACTCTTAAATCAACGGCATTGCTCTGCATAAGCCCCCTACAGAAAAATTATGGAAACCCTTAATATCCAGCAATTACAAACCGACCTGAGTCATAAAAACCCGCGCATCATACTGAAAAAAGCATTGGAGTTGTTTGATAATATTGCCATCGCTTTCAGCGGTGCAGAAGATGTGGCGCTGATCGATATGGCTGTCAAACTCAGGAAAGACATCCAGGTTTTTTCTTTAGATACCGGACGCTTGCATCCCGAAACCTATCGATTTATAGAGAAAGTCAGAAAATATTACCAGATAGACATTGAATTATTATCACCGGACAAAGACTTGCTCGATGATCTGGTAAAAAAGAAAGGCCTGTTTAGCTTTTATGTGGACGGCCATCATGAATGCTGCGGCATCCGTAAAGTTGAATCATTAAAACGCAAACTGCCTCATTTGGATGCATGGATAACCGGCCAACGCAAAGATCAAAGCCCGGATACCCGACAGTCTATTCCTGAAGTGCAAATAGACAGCGAATTTTCCACTGCCGGACATCCATTGATTAAATTCAATCCGCTAGTCAATTGGAGCCTGACGCAAGTCTGGGATTATATTGAAGCCTATCAGGTTCCTTATAACGAATTACATGAAAAAGGCTTTACCAGCATAGGCTGCGAACCCTGCACCCGCGCTATTTTGCCTCATGAACATGAAAGAGCCGGACGCTGGTGGTGGGAAGCGGGAGCTCAAAAAGAATGCGGCCTGCATGCCGGAAATGTAAAAGATAGCAGTATTTTCTGACACTGATTTGTAAAACTCCGGACTTGATCTGACAATTGCCAAAATTAGTCTCAACTGCATCAGGCATTGACTGTCTCAGTTCGACCCACAAGAGACATTCGGCAGTACTGCGTCATTTCGACTTGGCTTATTTTTATTATTCTGCTGTTTTCCGTAATTTTTGTCGAGTTTGTTCCGACAGTGCGGTCAAGCCTGCGCAGAGGTTTGGGGTGTCTAGTGCTTTGAGTAAGGCTGTGTGCCTGCTGTGTCAAACAGCGTAGAAAATTTGCCGGTTTTTACCAGAAAAGAGCGTTCAACTTGACCAGAAACCATTACTAGGTAATTGTTTTTAAATTGTATCCTGTCTTAATTGTCTGGAAAATCCGACACTGACAGTATAAAAATTGGAAGCTTTTTTACAATTGGAGCACGCGCTGGAGCCGCAGCGGTCGCGCACCTTCGGCACCTGAGACCTCCAGGTTACCAATGCCAGTTTGAATATTGCGTTCGGCGGGTAGCTGGGTGTATAAACGTTTAACCATCATCATGTTTCAGACCGGCATGCGGGGCCAGAAAGGCTTCCAGTTCCGCCTCCACGGTGCGGGCGATGAGATCCCGCGGGTTCCACTGTCGCAGCAGATAGCGCAGTGGATCATCGGTGGCCTTTGTCTAGTCTCTGGTTGTGAAACAAACTTCAGGGTACTTTAATTATATGGTTTATATTGTGATTTGGTTTGTTGACTGTGATTTTTGGCGGAATCAGGTAATAGGTGTCCCAATTTTTATTGCCAACCGCATACACGAGAAATCACTGTAATTCACTAGATTGGTCGGTAATGCAGGGGCTCTTTAGTGCGTTGCCTTTGTCCGGAATGATCAAACAGGAGTGATCATGAGCAAGATGTGGCATAAGAACCGTCCTCAACGAAAGATGCATTCGATCGCCGCAGCGATGATGGTGCTGTTCATAGCCTGTGTCGTTGCGCTTCCTGTTGGTGCCGCCGAAACTCCACTGAAAAGCGCTTCCCTGATGCCGATGTGGAGTCCACAGGCCCAGTTTGCCGGATATTATGTGGCTCTCGACAAGGGAATCTATGCACGGCATGGGATTGAGCTCAAAATCCTCAGGGCTGGGCCTGGATCTTCTCCCGCTGAAGCGCTGGAGAAAGGCTCTGCCGACTTTGCCATTCTTTGGCTGACTACCGCCCTGCAGTATCGCTCTGCAGGTACCGAACTCGTTAACCTGGCCCAAATCATCCAGCGCTCGTCGATGATGCTGATTTCGAAAAAGACCGCCGGCATCGAGACCATCGATGACATGGATGGCAAAAAAGTGGGGATGTGGGAAGGTTACGTGTCATTACCGCTTCGTACGCTGTTCGCCGAGCATCGCATCAAGGTCCGTGAAATTCGTCAGTCCCATACCGTCAATCTCTTTCTGCGCGGCGGCATCGATGTGACATCCGCGATGTGGTTCAACGAGTACCACACGATTCTCAATCCGCTCCGGCCTCGATCCTGATGAGTTGAATGTCATTTTCCTGAGAGATCAGGGCATGAATTTTCTGGAGGACGGGATCTATACGATGGAAAAGACTCTCCGCAAAGATCCGGCACTGGCGGAAGCCTTTGTCGACGCATCGTTGGAGGGCTGGCGCTACGCCTTCGATCATCCCGACGAGGCGCTGGATATCGTGATCAAACACATGCGCGAGGCCCATTTACCTGCCAACAGGAGTCACCAGAAATGGATGCTGGAACGGATGCGGGACCTGATGATGCCTGTCAATCCGCTGGGAAGAGTCGGCCAGCTTATGAAGCGGGATTACGAGGACGTAGGCCGTGCAATGCAAAAACACGGCCTGATCCGCAGCTATCCCGATTACAACGCCTTTGTCTGGAGGGCCGATGCCGGGAAAAAATAGCATTGTCACCAGACTCGTTCTGGTCATAACGCTCTCTAGCGCAGTCATCTTTGCCGTGACGCTCGGCTATAACTATTACCGGTCCCGCGTCATTCTGCAAAACGAGCTGGAAAGCAATGCGCGCAACCTCGCCATGTCATTGGTCAATCGGGTAGAGACACAGCTGACGGCGGTTACCAAAGTGACGGAAGGCTTAGCCCGTTCATTGGAGACGGGCAGTTACACGGATCGGCAGCAGCATTCCCTGCTCAAAAGGATCATCGAAAACAATCCGGAAATTTATGGTTCGTTCGTCGCCTTTGAGCCCTATGCCTTCAGCGTCAAACAGCATCTATATGCACCCTATTATTACCGGGAGAAAGGAAAGATCGCCTTTGGCCGCCTTGACGAATCATACATCGACTACCCGTATCCGTACTGGGATTGGTACCAGATTCCGCGCGAGCTGGGCAAGCTCGAATGGAGCGAGCCTTACTTCGATGAAGGCGCCGGCAATATTCTGATGTCGACCTGTTCGATGCCCTTTTACAAGGAAATCGATGGCAAGAAACAACTCCAGGGGATTGTCGGAGCAGACGTTTCCCTCGACGCCCTGACGGAGTACATCTCCTCGGTCAAGATACTCAGGACCGGCTATGCAGCCCTGCTTACCCGCAACGGGACGGTACTCGCTCACCCGTTGAAGGACGCCATCATGAACGAAACGTTCTTCAGCATTGCGGAAGAACGTCAGGACCCCTTCCTGAGGGAGCTCGGCAAAAAAATGGTCAGGGGCGAGACCAGCTTCGTCCACTACAAGAGTCTGGTAGGCTTCACGAGCTGGATGTATTACACGCCGATCCCTTCGACAGGCTGGACCCTTGCCGTCTTGTTCCCCGAGGCGGAGCTTCTGGAGAATGTCAGAAAGTTGAGCATGACCATGGCGGCGATGGGTTTTGGCGGGATATTGCTGCTGACGCTGGCGGTCATCTCCATTGCCAGGGCCATCATCAAGCCGCTGCAATTGCTGGCTGCAGCAACCGATGAGGTCGCTGCCGGAAACTTTGACGTGGTGCTGCCGGCAGTACGCTCCAACGATGAGGTCGGTGTTCTGACGCATGACTTCCAGGCCATGCAGGCGTCGCTGAAGGAGTACATCAGGAACCTGACCGAGACCACCGCCGCGAAGGAGCGGATCCAAAGCGAGCTCAAGGTCGCGACCAATATTCAGGCGAGCCTGCTGCCGCGCATCTTTCCTCCCTTTCCCGATCATCCCGAATTTGAGATCTACGCATCCATGGTGCCTGCCAAAGAGGTCGGGGGCGACTTCTACGACTTCTTTTTCATTGACGAGAAGAATCTGTGTTTCCTGATTGCGGACGTTTCCGACAAGGGGGTTCCTGCCGCGCTGTACATGATGGTGGCCAAAACCCTGCTGAAGACCGAAGGCCAGCGTCTTGGCGAACCCGACCAGATGCTTTCCTCCGTCAACAGGATTCTCGCAACGGACAACGAAAGCTGCATGTTCACGACGGTGTTCTGCGCCATCCTTGATATCACGACCGGGGACGTGCGTTTTGCCAATGCCGGACACAATCCCCCGCTGATTATCGACTCGCAGGGTGTACGCTATCTCACCCCGAAATCGGGGCTGATGCTGGGCGCCATGACCGAAACTGTCTTTACGACCGAGCGACTCAAGCTGGAGCAGGAAGGCGCGCTGTTTCTCTATACCGATGGCGTGACCGAGGCAAAGAACCCGGAGGATGCGCTGTATGGTGAGGCGCGTTTGCTGAAGGCGTTGCAAACCGCCCCCCAAGGGGATCTTACAAACTTGATCCATTACATCAGCTCTGAGGTGGCGCATTATGCCGGCGGCGCACCCCAATCGGACGACATCACCATGCTGGCGATAAAAATGAAGTCGAATAATGCAGGGAAGGGTGCATGAAAAAAACGACACTGTTAGCGCTGATTGTTTTGGCGGTTATCGCTTTGATGGCCGGTTGCAAGAAAAGCGAAATCGTCATCGTCGGTCTTGATGAGGCAAAAAATGCCAGAATCGGTGTGATGACCGGCTCAACCGGGGAGGCACTCACTATCAAAAGGTTCCCGAAGGCGCAGGTCAAAAGTTTCGACGATATCATGGATGCGGTCGCCGCGATGAAATCCGGACAAATCGATGCTATCGTGACCGCGTTCCCGGCGGCGCTTCAGGTCTCGAAGAAGAATCCGGAATTGGGGCTGCTGTCCGAGCCGCTCGATTACGAGGACACCGCGATTGTGGTCAAGAAAGGCAACGGCGAGCTACTGGCGACATTGAACCGGATCATCGCTGAGCTAAAAAGCGACGGCACGCTGGAATCGATGAAGAAGCGCTGGTTCAAGCCGGATCTGACCCCGTATGAAGAAATGGACATCAAGCTTCCCACGGAAGGAAAGCCGCTAAAAATCGGGGTCAGCGCCACGCGGTAGCCGTTCAGTTTCGTGGACAAAGAGGGGAGGGTGACCGGACATGACGGTGAGCTTGCGCGCATTATCGGCGCCAAACTCCAGAGGCCGGTCGAATTTTTCAACATGAAATTCATGGCGCTGATCCCGGCGTTGCAATCGGGCAAGGTTGACCTGATCATAACCGGGATGACCGCAACCGAGGAACGCAAAAAATTTGTCGATTTTACCGAGCCCTATTACGCCAACGCGCAGGTAATGCTGGTCAGAAAAAGCGCTGCGGCAGCGCCAGCCAGTATCGATAATAACGAGATTGCGAAACGGGAGGATATCGACGGTAAAAGAATCGCCGTGTTGGGCGGTTCCGCCGGAGACTTGGCGGCCCGAAAGCACTTTCCAAACGCATCTTTTCAGGTGTTTGTTGCATCAGCCGATGCCGCCCTTGCGGTAAAGACCCGCAAAGCGGATGCCTTTGTCTATGACAAGAGCGTGCTGCTCAATTTGGCCGAGAGAAATCAGGAGCTGGTCATTCTGGATCAACCGGTGGACAAACTTGAAGTGGCCGCCGCCATCAGGAAAGACAATTCCGCATTGCTTGCCGAGATCAACAGGGCGTTAGCCGAACTGAAAAAGGAAGGCGTCTTGCAGCAGCTCAGAGCCAAATGGATCGATGCAAAATATACGGTCACGCCGCAGGTAGCGCCAATCAACGGCAGCCACAGCAAGGAGGTGCTGAGGATGGGGACTTGCGCGACCATCGAGCCCTTTTCATTCCAGGCGAATGGAAAACTGACCGGTCTGGATATCGAGCTGAGTCGGTTGCTTGGTCAGCGTCTCGGCAAAAAAATCGAGATCATCGATATGAACTTTGAGGGCCTGATTCCTGCACTGCAGTCAGGCAAAATCGATTTTGCGCTGTCCAATTTTAATGTCACCGAAGAGCGCAAGAAACTGATCAATTTCTCGCTGCCGTATGTTGAAAATGACATTTCAGCGCTGGTCAGACGGCCTTCCGCCGTCAAGCAAGGCCCGCAGCTTGCATCCTTTGCAGACCTGAAAGACAAGCGCATCGGCGTGCTGGTCGGCTCCGCGCATGACACGTATGCGACGAAAAACTACCCTGATGCGACTATCCTCCAATACAAGTCTCCCGCCGATGTGGCCCTGGCTGTCAAGACCGGCAAGGTAGATGCCGCGCTGTTCGATGCCGAGCCCTTGCGCGAAATCATGCGCCAGGACGACAGCTTCGGGCTATTGGGAGATCCCCTGTTCACCTTTAACGTAGGAGTCGGTTTCAAAAAAGACAACCAAGCCCTCCGGGATCAATTCAACCGATTTTTAGCGCAGATCAAGCAAAACGGCGTCCACGGGGACATGGTCCGTCGCTGGATGGAACAACGCGACGCGCGCATGCCGGTCATCGAAAACGCCAAAGCGAACGGCGTGATTGTCGCTGGGGTCAGCGATGTCGGACTGCCTTTTACGGCGGTCAAGGATAACCGGCTGGTCGGCTTCGATATCGAGCTTTGCGAAAGATTCGCGGCCTATCTCGGCAAATCGGTCAAGTTTGCGAACATGGATTTCGGCAGCCTGATTGCCGCCGTATCTACCGGCAAAGTCGATCTAATTTCCAGCTCCATCTACGTGACGGAAGAGAGGGAAAAACAGATCAATTTCTCCGATCCGTATTACGAGATGGGTACCAGAGTGTTCGCCTTGAAGAAAAATATCCTGGCCGCGAGCGGCGCCGGATCGGCTGAAGGCAAGCAGAAAAAACTGACATCGATTGCCGATCTCAAGGACAAACGCATCGGCGTGCTGCAAGGTTCCGTTCACGATACCTATGCGATGCAACATTACCCCAACGCGACCATCCTCCAATATAAATCCCTGCCTGACCTGGTGCTGGCCGTGAAGTCGGGAAAAGTCGACGCCGCGATCTATACCCGGGAAACGCTGCTCGAATTCCTTCGCGGCGAAAACGAGTTGGGGCTATTGGGGGATTCCTTGCTGTCCTATCCGATCGGGATGGGTTTCAACAAGGACAACGACCTGTTGCGCGAACGGTTCAATGCTTTTTTCAAGCAGATCAAGTCGAATGGCGACTTCGAAGACATGACGACTCGCTGGCTCAAAAACGGCAGTACCGTGATGCCGGAGATTGCCAACGCAGGCGCCAATGGCGCCCTCGTCGTGGGTATCGTCAGCGACAAGGGGCTGCCGTTTGCCATTGTCAAAGACGGCAAGCTGATCGGCTTTGATATCGAGCTTGCGGAGCGCTTCGGGGCCTATCTCGGCAAAAAAGTCGAATACGCCGACATGGAGTTCGGCAACCTGATTGCTGCGGTTTCGAGTCGCAAGATCGACATGATTGACAGCACCTTGATGATTACCGAGGAAAGGAAAAACAAAGTCGATTTTTCCGAGCCCTATTATGTATTGGGCGCGAACGTATTCGCGCTTAAAAAGAATATTGCGGCCTTCGAGACGAAGGGGGATTCTGCAAATGACTCGTTACCGTTTCTGACAAAGGTAGCCAACAGTTTTTACAGCAACATCATCCAGGAAAATCGTTACTTCCTGATCTGGGACGGATTGAAGACGACTGTGATTATTTCGATATTCGCGACGTTGTTCGGAACGCTGCTAGGTGCGCTGGTCTGCTTCATGCGAATGTCGAAGAGGACTGTTCTCAATCTGCCTGCCAGGGTTTATATCAATATCATCCGCGGCATGCCGGTTCTGGTGCTGTTGATGCTCATTTTCTATGTCGTCTTCGCTTCGGTGGACATCAACCCGGTGCTGGTGGCGATTATTGCCTTCGGGATGAATTTCGGCGCCTACGTGTCCGAAATCTTCAGATCCGGCATTGAGGGGATAGGCAAAGGCCAGATCGAGGCCGGCATCGCGATGGGCTTCACCAGGGTCAAGACCTTCGTGTACATTGTTCTGCCGCAGACCGTGCGACGTATTTTGCCGGTCTACAAGGGGGAATTCATCTCCTTGGTCAAGATGACTTCCATCGTCGGTTACATCGCCGTCCAGGATCTGACCAAGGCCAGCGACATCATTCGCAGCCGTACCTTCGATGCGTTCTTTCCGCTGATCATGATCGCAATTTTGTACTTTGTGATCGCGTGGATTCTGATGCTGGGTCTGGAATATCTTGAACGGATTACCGACCCCAAATACAAACGGCGAAAGGCGGTCAAGGCATGATCAAGATCGAGCATCTGTCAAAAAAATTCGGCGACCTGGTCGTACTGAAAGACATCACCACTGAAATAAAAACCGGTGAGGTCGTTACCATCATCGGCCCTTCCGGTACCGGCAAGAGCACCTTGCTACGCTGCCTGAACCTGCTCGAAGTTCCGAGCGGCGGATCAATTTATATCAATGGCGTGGACATTCTGGATAAGAACACCGATGTCGCCCAAATACGCCAGAAGATGAACATGGTGTTCCAATCGTTCAATCTTTTTTCGCATCTGTCGGTGCTGGAAAACCTGACCCTCGGCCCGATCAAGCTGCAAGGGATCAGCGAGCAGGAGGCTCAGGCGAAAGCGCTCGAACTGCTGCGCTTGGTGGGTCTGGCCGAGAAAGCCGGCAATTACCCGGACGAGCTGTCCGGCGGCCAGCAGCAGCGTGTGGCGATTGCCCGCTGCCTGGCCATGGAGCCGGAAATCATTCTCTTTGACGAGCCGACTTCAGCGCTGGATCCAACCATGATAAGGGAAGTGCTCTCGGTCATCCGCCGCCTCGCCAAGGAGGGCATGACCATGGCGATAGTCACCCATGAAATGGATTTTGCCCGGGACGTATCAAACAGGGTGTTGTACATGGACGAAGGAATTATCTACGAAGAAGGCCCACCGGAGCAGATTTTTGAGAACCCGTAAAAGGAAAAGACCCGGGCTTTTATCAACAGGGTTCGCAGTTACACCTGCCGCATCAGTTCACCTGATTATGACCTGTATGCGATGAATGCTGAAATTGAAGCTTTTTGTGAAAAGCAGATCCTGCCAAAGAAAACCCGGTACAACCTGCTGCTGCTGGTTGAAGAGTTGCTGCAAATCTATAATCCTTACCTGCGCACGGTCGTTCTGGATATGACCATAACCTATTCGGAAAAGAACGAACGCCTGGAGATAATCTGTGAAAGCACAGGGGAGCAGGGTAATCCGCTTGAAAATCAGAGCTTGACCGATGATCTGGGGCTGATGATCATCAGGAATTTGACCGAAAGCATTGATTATCAGTGGATCAACGGCAAAAACAGATTACAATTTCTGCTTAAATCTAACCCCCCATAAGGAATAGCATCCATGGATTTGCAGACAAAAACAGAAGGTAACACCATCATTGTATCGATTAGCGCCAGACTTGATGCGGTTACGGCGCCAGAGTATGAAAAAAGAATTCGGGAAATGATTGATGGCGGAAATAGTTACTTTGTGGTTGATTTTGAACAACTTGACTACATCAGCAGCGCCGGTCTGCGGGCTCTGCTGCTCATGGCCAAGCTGCTGAAAGAGAAAGACGGGAAGGTGTGCTTTGCGAACGTCAAGGGAAACGTCCGGTCGGTATTCGACATGTCCGGCTTCACCGCCTTGTTCAAGATGGAAAATTCTGTCGCTGAAGCTCTCGCCTCAATCGCCTGAATAAGGATTTTCTGGAAAACTTTATTCCGAAGTCCGATGTTGCAAGCGCTTGAGCAACACAATCAAATTGCCGGTGCCATCGGAATAAGCATGGACATCATCCATCAGCCTCTTGACCAAGTGTACGCCGAGACCGCCGATAGGTCGTTCGTTAATATCCAGATCCAGGTTCGGTCTGGGGGCTTGCATGAAAGGGTCAAACCGGGGTGCATCATCCTTCAGAAGAATTTCCAGCCATTCGTCCGATATACTCATTCGGACATGTATGAACCGATCAGCAGCACCCTTGAGGCCGTGAACAATGGTATTTGTTATCAACTCTTCCAGACACAAATTGGCAGAGAAAGCCAGATCGTGATCGGGTAGAGCCTTGTTGACAGCATCAGCAAGTTTTTCGATTTCTTCGAGTCGGGTAGGCACCCGGTAATCCAGCAACAGCTTTGTATTGTGCCCGCAAAGACGGGATTCCTTAATCTGGGCAGGTTTGTTAGATTCCATCACATTAACACCCGAATTTCAAAATAGTATTTTAATGATTGCTTATCAGTTTTTTTACGTTTGGCTCTTCTGATAAAACCCTGTTGTAAATCAACGCCGCCTACTTTTAAAGTGGATCCCCTAACTCTCCTCCCAGACTGCGTTAAACCAGCTTAGCTTTCAAAAAATCAATAACATCCGCAAACAGAATTTCCTCGTTTGCTTCAGCCGTTCTGGCCTTGTATTCAACCGTACCGGAATCCAGGCCGCGATCACCAACAACGATGCAATGGGGGATGCCGATCAGTTCCATGTCGGAAAACATAAACCCGGCGCGGACTTTCCTGTCATCGAATAACACATCGATTCCGGCCGCCAATAAGTCCTGGTACAGCTGTTCCGAAGCCACTCTCAGGCGCTCGGATTTGTGCATGTTCATCGGGCATAGCGCCACCTGGAAAGGGGCAAGATTGGCTGACCAGATGATGCCTTTATCGTCATGGCTCTGTTCGATCGCGGCGGCGACCACGCGGGAAATACCGATACCGTAACAGCCCATGGTCATGATCTGGTTTTTGCCGCCTTCGTTGATCACGCCGGCTTTCATCGCCTCGCTGTATTTGGTGCCCAGCTGGAAAATATGGCCGACTTCAATGCCGCGAGCCAGCGTGATTTGACCTTTGCCGTCCGGGCTGGGATCACCTTCAACCACCATGCGCAAGTCTGCAACGTGATCAGGAACAGGCAAATCACGTTCCCAGTTGACGCCTTGATAATGCTTGCCGTCCTGGTTCGCGCCGCAAACGAAATCGGACATCAAGGTTACGCTACGGTCGGCAATAATCTTGATGTTTAAGCCGATCGGGCCGATAGAGCCGGGTTTGCAGTTGCAAACGCTGCCCACTTGCTCGTCGCTGGCGAATTCAAGCGGCGAGATGATGCCGTCAATTTTTATCGCTTTAATTTCGTTAAGGTTGTGGTCGCCTCTTAACAGCAGCGCAACCAGCGTGTCTTCTTCGCCTTTAACAATCAGAGTCTTAAGGCATTGCGTGGCGGGGATGTTTAAAAAACCGCAGACTTCTTCGATGCTGTGCTGGTTGGGCGTATCAATCAGCGTCAAGGCTTCGGTAGCCGCACCACGAGATCCTGAAGGCATCACCGCTTCGGCTTTTTCAACATTGGCGGCATAGTCGCTGTCGGTTGAGAACGCAATCGCATCTTCGCCGGAATCGGCCAGCACATGGAATTCATGCGATATCGCGCCGCCGATAGAGCCTGAATCGGCGATGACTGCACGAAAATCCAAGCCCAGATGGTTGAATATATTGGTATAAGCCTGATACATCGCATCGTAGGTAAGCTGTAACGATTCCTGATCCAAATGAAAGGAATAGGCATCTTTCATGATGAATTCGCGGGAACGCATCACCCCGAAACGGGGGCGGATTTCATCGCGGAATTTGGACTGAATCTGGTAATAAGTGATAGGCAGCTGCTTGTAGCTTTTGATCTCGTTACGCGCCAGATCGGTAATGATTTCTTCGTGAGTGGGCCCCAGGCAAAAATCGCGATCATGACGGTCTTTTAAGCGCGCCAGTTCCGGGCCGTATTGTTCCCAGCGTCCGGTTTCCTGCCACAGTTCGGCGGGTTGCAGGCCGGGCATTAACACTTCCAGCGCGCCGGTTTTTTCCATTGCTTCGCGGGTGATTTTCTCGACCTTACGCATGACCCGCAGTCCCAAGGGTAACCACGTGTAAAGACCGGCAGCCAGTTTGCGGATGAGTCCGGCGCGGATCATCAGTTGATGGCTGGCTATTTCGGCATCAGCCGGGGTTTCTTTAACAGTATTGAGCGGGAATTGAGTAGTACGCATGTTGATTTAAGGATCTGGACAATGAAAACGGCTATTTTACAGATTTAATGCCGATTTAGTCATCCCGTTATCATAATCAATGCAGATTGTTGAGATCATCAGGCTAATTTATTCCAGGTTTTTGTGGGAGCGACGCCTTTGTCGCGACGAGGGCGTCGCTCCCACAACCAATCACCACTTTCAATTCTCCAATTAAGCCATGAATCCGAGTAAAATGGAAAGTCATCTTGCAGGGATAGCTTGTCGGATTAACTTTTTTGTCATTTACATTAAATTATAATCAATCGACTTGGACCGTTTAGCGTGTTGCATTACCGGTTGTTCGTTGATATATCAAAATAACCAAGGATTTCCTAATGAATCTTGATATATTTTTATCGCTGTTCAGTCTTATGCTGGTATCACTGGCGGTTTTTTTGCTCTCGAAAAAACTCAATTTTCCTTATACGGTATTGTTGGTTATCGCCGGTTCATTACTGGTGCCGCTTTCGCAAATAGAATTTTTCCATTTTATTACCAGCTTTGAGTTAACGCCGGAACTGTTGTTCTTTGTGTTCCTGCCGATCCTGATTTTCGAATCGGCTTACAACATGAATGTTCGTAGCGTTACCGAAAACATTTATTCTATCGGCTTGTTGGCTGTAGTGGGTTTGCTGATTTCGACGCTATTTATCGGTATTGTTGGTCATTACCTGTTCGGACTGGCAGGGTTCGCCGTGCCGATACTGGCTTTATTGCTGTTCGGCGCCATTATTTCGTCAACCGACCCGGTAGCCGTGCTGGCGCTGTTCAAAGAGTATGGTGCGCCACAACGCTTAACACTGATTTTCGAAGGCGAGAGTTTATTTAACGACGCTACCGGTTTCGCGGCATTCCTGGTGGTCTTGGACTTGATGATCCACGGTTTCACCGGCACCGATTCCATTATGTCGGCGTTGGGGTCATTTTTGATCATGTTGGTCGGGGGTTTTCTGTTTGGACTATTCATGGGTTTTTTATTTTCCAAGTTGATTGAAGCGGTCAAAGGTTATGAACACCTGGAAATTACCCTGACGTTGTTGGTTGCCCATTTTACCTTTATCTTTAGCGAAGTGATTTCTGAGCATCTGGTGATCGGAGGTCAGCAAATTCGCTTGTCATCCATTATTGCCACCTTGATTGCCTCGATGGTCATCGGTAATTTCGGACGTTACAAAATGTCTCCTCCGGTTGAAGAATATATGGAGAAGTTTTGGAGCTATTTTGCCTTCGTCACTAATTCGCTGGTTTTTATTTTAATGGGATTGTTGTTCGCCGACCTGGCGATTGATATGAATGTTGCCTTGTTGCCGATTTTGCTGGCGATTGCGGTGGTCGTGATCGGTCGTGCTGTTTCGGTTTATCCGTTGCTATGGTTATTGAACAAAACCGGCAAGGAAGAGCCGATACCGCGTAATTGGATGCATTTGCTGGCCTGGGGCAGTTTGCGCGGTTCGCTGGCGGTCATCATGGTGCTGTTGATTCCTGACGATTTAACTATTCCCGGCTGGAATTTTACTATCAGTGTTAAGCAGTTTGTTGCTGCGGTTACCATTGGCAGTATCTATTTTACCCTGTTGATTAAAGCGACAACGATTGGCAAAGTCATGCACATGTTAGGGATCGACGCGCTGACGCCTGAAGAAGAGGTCGGTTACCATAAAAGCAAGGCGCAAATATACGATGAATCGATGCTTAAATTAGACGAACTCTTGGAGACTAGGTATTTAAATGAGCAGCAACATCAAACTCTTCAGCAGCGCTACCAGTGGTTGCATGATGATGCCTGTCTACAGTGTAAAGATGCTATCGGCGCTTCCAGCGATCTGATTGAAAATATGTTGCGTATCTATGCGCTAGGTGTTGAAAAAGGTGCGTTGAAAGAGGTTTACCAGCGTGGCGAAATCAACGAAAAAATATACAAGAAAATTCTGAATATGCTCTCTATTCAAACCGAGCGGGTGGAGCGAGGTCATAAACAGGTTAAGTCAGTTAACGAACATTTTCCTATCGACACTCTGGAACGATTTGTGTTGCTGGTAAGTCGTCTGGCTTTCTGGCAGGATCATTCTTTTAAAGCGGAAGAGTTGTATCTTTATTACCGTACGCTGAACAAGATTATCGCTAAGGTTATCGAGTCGTTGGATGAAATCGGCAATTCCGGTCTGAGTGATGTTTTTGATGATCGTATCGCATTGGTAAAGTTACAAACGCTTTATCAAGGATTAAATGTAAATACGCGAAAAAAGATGGAGAATCTGATAAGAAATAATACCGAATTATTGAATCAGCTAAACCAAAAAGCTGCTGAAAAATCGTTGAATGCAGTGCAACTAGAAACCTTGGTTAAATTACACAAAAACGAAATAATTACCAGCAAGCTTTTCATTATGTTAAATCACGAGCATACGGAACAAAAAAATACTGATTAAGGATTTGTTGTTGCGCATAAGTGTAATCCATGAAAAGCACGAAAAAATGGATGGGATCTTTGATCTTTCCCCGATTTTCATTGGTCACCTCGGGGTTAGAGATTACTCTCTTAGTCGTGTGTCCGTAAAATCGGGGAAAGATCACTATAGCAAAGGACATAATAAAGGACATGCTTTTGGGTGAATATCGCTGTATTTGATTGCATTTCGTTGGGCAATAAAAAACCCGCGAAGCCTTACGACTTGCGGGTTTTTGTAGTTCTTTGCACGGCTCTGAACCTATGTTTGGTACCGAGGGCCGGAATCGAACCGGCACTGAGTCACCCCAACCGGATTTTGAATCCGGCGCGTCTACCAGTTCCGCCACCCCGGCAAAGAACGTGCATTATAGGCAACGTTCATCAAAAAAGCTATTTTTTTTTAAAGGTGTATTCGGAAGCCTAACCTGATACTATCGCCCGCTATGAAAAAAAGTGATTTTAACTACCTATTACCCGAAGCGTTAATTGCGCAAAAACCTTTGGCAGAGCGCAATGCAAGTCGTCTGTTGTGTATGGATCGCCATACCGGAAGAATAACCGATCGGCAGTTTACCGATTTTATCGATTTGATCGATCAGCGCGATTTGCTTATTTTTAATGATACCAAAGTAATTCCGGCCAGGCTGTTTGGTAAAAAACCAAGCGGCGGCAAGGTCGAGATTCTTATCGAGCGCATTCTGGATGACCATCGCGCCATTGCTCATGTCAGATCAAGCAAATCGGCAAAAGCCGGTGCGCTAATAGAATTGGATAAAGGCTATTGCTGCGAAGTGTTGGGCAGGGTGGACGACCTGTTTCATCTGGAATTTAAAGGCGATACCCATTTGCTCAGTATATTGGAGAAAATCGGCCATATTCCGTTGCCGCCTTATATTACTCGTGAAGATGATCAATCCGATCTGACCCGCTATCAAACCGTTTTTGCCCGAGAGGCGGGAGCCGTTGCCGCACCGACCGCAGGTCTGCATTTTGATCGAGTCCTAATGGACAAGCTTAAAACCAAAGGAGTACAAAGGGCTTTTGTTACCTTGCATGTCGGCAGCGGCACCTTCCAGCCGGTCAGGGTGGAGGATTTATCCGAGCATTTAATGCACAAGGAATATTTTGCCGTGTTGCCGGAAACGGTAGCGGCCGTTCAGCAAGCCAGAGCAAGGGGAGGGCGGGTTATCGCGATCGGCACAACGGCGGTCAGGGCGTTGGAATCGGCATCCCAAAGCGGCCAATTGGAAACCGGTTTTGGCGATACCGATTTGTTTGTCACCCCCGGTTATCAATTCAAATCGGTCGATGCGATGCTGACCAACTTCCACCTGCCCGAGTCCACCTTGCTGATGCTGGTTTCAGCGTTTGCCGGTTATGAGCCTATTATGAATGCCTACAGTCATGCTATCGATGAATCTTACCGATTCTTTAGTTACGGCGATGCGATGTTTTTGGGTTAGCTGCGTTTGGTTGCAGCAAAGAGATATTAGTTGGCGTCAATTTGTTTGCCATCTTCGATCATCCGGTTTCCTCGTTCAATTTTGGCTTTGCCTTGCTCAACCAGTATTGAGCCTTGTTCCAATTCTGTATTGCCTTCTTTAATCAGGTTTTTTCCGCGATCAACCATCTGGTCGCCTAGTGTTGGGGCGCTTGAGCATCCTGCCAGTAACGCAATGATTGTTGATATCAGTATAATGTTAAGTTTTTTCATGGCTGTTCCGTTTGTTTATAGCAATTAAAATATTATTGTACCGTTACCAATCAACGATTAAAAATGTAATTATAGCCGCTCAGGTTGGAGGTGATGATCTCCCAACTGTGCCAATGCGTTGAGTTGTAAAAAAACACTGTAAATTCACTGATAGAAATAGTTTTAAGAGGATTAACCATTAATAACGATCGAAAATCCCCAAAGCTTCAGCGATTAAACTACAAAATAAGCTTTCTGGCAGGCTGTTTTGCCGCATATACAGGGCTTTTCCGGTCATTGACCTTAGATAAACAGGGTGTGGTGTTGTCAGGGAAAAAATCCTTTGCCGCCAAAATTGCGTTTTTAACAGTAGGCCTGGATTTTGTTATTGAGCGTGGTTATTTCTGGGATGCTCTGGTCATACACACTGAAGACCGGCAAGTTGTTCGTTTTGGCGGTATTGCCAAAGACCGGTCGCAAAAAATCAAAAATGAGTTGAATTTGCGAACTCAAAGCTATATCAAACGTTATTATCAGACCATTGCGCCGGATTTAAAACGGGCTTATCTGCAAGCCTCGTTTTTATTTAATGGTCAGCGTTATATTCGCTATCCCACTGCCCAGCAATGGCTGAAAACCCACGAACATTTACGTGACGGGGTTTGTCGTCAGGATTTATTACGCTATTTGGACAATGAAGCGGCGCTGTGGGCCGAATTTATCCGTCCCTTTTTGGACAATACGCATCATATTGAAATAATCAATGAGGCCTATATCCAAACTCAACTCTCCCGTTATCGTGGCTATTTTGATCAAGTGGAAAACAATCCGTTAACGGATAAGCAACGCAAAGCTTGCGTGATTGATGAGCAGAATAATTTGGTTCTTGCCGGTGCAGGTACCGGCAAGACCAGCACCATGATCGGCAGGGCAGGCTATCTATTGAAATCGGGTTTGGCAACAACCGATCAAATTCTGATGCTGGCTTATGCCAATAAGGCGGCCAAGGAAATGGAACAGAGGATTCAGCAAAAATTAGCGATCAACACGCTGACCGTCAAGACTTTTCATGCTCTGGGCAAACGGATTATTACCGAAGTGGAAGGTGCGGTTCCGGCCATTAACAAGATGGCCGAAGATGGCGCGCTGAGAGCCAAATTTGTCGATGAGCAGATCAAACATTTTTTACTCGATGACCGTTATAAATCCAGGGTGGTCACGTACTTTATTCAGTTTGCCTATCCCTATAAAAGCAAGTTCGCCTTCAAAACACTCGGCGCTTACAACCAATACATTTTAGAAAATGAGTTGCGCACTTTGCAGGGCGAATTGGTCAAGAGTTACGAGGAATGCGAAATTGCCAATTATTTATACCGGCAAGGTGTTGCTTACCGGTATGAGGCCAATTATGAGGTGAACACAGCAGGTCCCGATTATAAAGCCTATCAACCCGATTTCTATTTGCCGGAATACGCTATCTATATTGAACATTTCGCTGTTAATGAGCGCAATGAAACGCCGCCGTTCATGGATCGGGCAAAATATCTCGAAGGCATGGCATGGAAACGGGCATTGCATGAAACGCATCAAACCCGGCTGATTGAAACCTATAGCTATCAGAAACATCAGGGTGTTTTGACTCAGGTTTTAAGGGCTCGGTTGCTGGAAGCCGGCGTTAATTTTAGACCTCTGGCGGATGATGTCTTGTTAACTCAACTGCACCAGTTGGGTGAAATATCGAAGTTCAGCGAATTAATCGCTAACGTATTGGCGCTATTTAAAGCGGCCTATCTTTCGATGCCGGGCTTGGGCCATCTGGCGCAGCGACACGAGGATAAAGAACGCATGCTGGCCGCGGCTAAGTTGTTCGAACCGGTTTATGACGCGTATCAACAACAGTTACGCATGACCGAGACCATCGATTTTGACGACATGATCAGTACCGCCATTGCCTATGTGGAAGCCGGGAAATACCGGTCGCCATACCGGTATATTTTGGTCGATGAATTTCAGGATATTTCAGCAAGCCGGGCCAGACTGGTTAAGGCCTTATTGGCACAGAATTCTGACAACAACCTGTTTTGTGTCGGTGATGATTGGCAGTCCATTTATCGCTTTGCCGGCAGCGATGTTTCCATCACCAAGGATTTTGATCGACACTTCGGTTTTACCGCGACTCAGGTGCTGGACAAGACCTTCCGCTTCAATAACAAAATCGGCGAGCTTGCGGCGAGATTCGTTAACCAAAATCCGGCGCAGCTTGAGAAAACCATTCACAGTGCTCGGATGGTTAATAAATCAGCGGTTTCTCTGATTAAAACCGCTAGTGAAACGACCGGAATCAATGCGGCCTTGACGGCTATTTATCAAGAGCAAACAGGCAGTAGTGCCAGTGTGCTTATTCTGGCGAGATTCAGTTTTAAAAAGCCCGATCTGTCTGGTTTGAAAAAACAATTTCCATCGTTAAACATCGAGTTTATGACGGTACATGCGGCTAAAGGCAAGGAAGCGGATTATGTGATTATAGTGGGACTGGAACACGGCAAACACGGATTCCCCTCCGAAAAAGCCACGCATCCTTTGCTGGAAATGCTGTTGCCCAAAGCAGAAGACTTTAAACATGCCGAAGAACGCCGGTTGTTTTATGTAGCGCTGACGCGGGCGAAACACCATGTGTATTTGCTTGCCGATGGCAACAAAGCGTCCGGTTTTATTCGTGAATTAGTCGATAACAACTACGACATTCTGATCGATGAATTTCAAGGTAAGGGTTTTCAAAAACAGTTAGCCGACACGTCGTGTGAGTGTTGCAAAACCGGCTATCTGGTCGAGAGAAAAGGGCCGAACGGTGTTTTCTTCGGCTGTAATCAATATCCGCTGTGCAGTAACACCCGGAAGGCCTGCCCACAGTGTGGCGATAAATTAGAAACCCATGGCGATTTCAGGCTGTGTAAGAATCTATCCTGTGACTTTGTGGAACCCGTTTGCCCGAAATGTGGCGGGAGCATGATGTTACGTAAAGGTAAATATGGTTCATTCTGGGGATGTGCTAATTATCGGCAGAATGCCGGATTTTCATGCGGGCATATCGAAAAGCATATTGACCTGAAAGGGGTAAAAAGGACCTAGGTTGTAAGGCACAAAACCAACAGCCGGGTGGGGTGGTTTCGACCTATCCTGTCCATTATGACAGTAATCAGCGCGGCAGGGTGCAATCGAAGGTGGTACCGTATAATCGTCGTGGTCCGGTTCGGCGTTGCCATCCATGGCTTCCCGCCTACTGTGGGTGCTCTGCCTCCTGTATCCGTTAGAGCAAAAAGTGAGTTTCTGCCGGGCATCAAACGCGAACGATGCGCTTCACTGCGTTCAGCAGGCCTTACAGCTCTACACTAGTTAACTTTAATCAGTTCCTTGTTGCCGCTGGAAAAGTGACATTTGTCTACGGTAAAGGTGTCACAATCTTTCGATTCTTCAATCTTCGCGCCGTTCGGGCTGAGTTTGATTTTTAGCTCACAGGAACTGGCTGCGCTTGAAGAATGTTTTTTCATGACTAATTCGTTTTCACCGGTGCTTGTGGCTTTACCTGAAACAGCCTGGGAACAGTGGGCGCTGCCTTCTTTGGCAGTAGACTCAAAGTCTACATCAGCGCTGACTATGTAATCGGCGTTGATTTTGATGACTTTTAAGTGACGAACATAATCGCCGTCGCGCAATACATAATGATCGGTAGCAGCGAATACGTTGCCGGAAATTAGCAGTGCAATAGCCAGAAACAAATTTTTTTTCATGGTGTTACCTCTTGTTTGATTAAAATTTGATCAACATGGCGGCAGGAGATGGTTTGTTGCTGTTCATGTTGTCTTGGGATGTATTTGGCACAACTCGAAATTATTGTACCTTATTGTAAGCCGTTGCTAAAAGGTGAGGCGAGGATGATTAAAAAATAACCTGCAGGCAAACAATGAGCCGGTATTTTGTTTATGGCTCGTACATTAGCCTATTTATGCGACTATAATACTAGACTGATTCCAGTCTATACGGGCTGGCTGTGATTCGTGGCGCGGCGCGCCTTAACTGCATATTCCACGCGGCGCGTGAGAACGAGATATAAGATTTTTTAATGGTTAACAATTTAATTTTTTCCCCTAAAATTCCGCAGAAACAAGATCAATCGCTCATCTGGACCGGTTTAACCGGCTGCGGTGATTCGTTGGCGTTGGCTTCTGCGATTAAAAATGAAGATTGTTTGTTTGTTATTGTGACGCCGGATAATCAGACCGCTTTGCGGCTTGAGCATGAATTGTTATTTTTCTTGCAGGGTGAATATCCCATTTTGCATTTCCCCGATTGGGAAACCTTGCCTTATGATGTGTTCTCGCCGCTGCCGGAAATCATCTCTGAACGGCTGAAAACCTTGGCTTTGCTGCCGCAGGTGAAGCGCGGCGCGCTGGTGGTTTCGGTGACGACGCTGATGCACCGGTTGGCGCCCCGTGAGCATGTTCTGGCCAACAGTTTTGCGGTTAAGGTCGGCGACGATTTTAACCTGGAGCTGAACCGACTCAAGCTGGAAAGCGTCGGCTATCATTGCGTGTCGCAGGTTTACCAGCACGGCGAATTTGCGGTCAGGGGGTCGATAGTCGATTTGTTCCCGATGGGCAGTAAGGCGCCGTACCGCATCGAGTTATTCGATGAAGAAATCGAATCCATCCGTACATTCGATGCTGAAACGCAGCGGTCATTGGAAAAAATCGACCAGATTCAGCTGTTCCCTGCGCGGGAATTCCCGTTTACCGATGAGGCCATCAAGCATTTTCGCCAGGCTTTCAGGGATGCTTTCCCGGAAACTTCGCCGAAAAACCATTTTTATACGGATGTCAGCAAAGGCATCACGCCCGGCGGCATTGAATATTACTTGCCGCTGTTTGTCGATCAAATGGCGACATTGTTCGATTATCTGCCGAAGTCGGCGGTTTTGGTGACGGCGGATAGTTTTGATGCAAGTTCACGCGCTTTTTATGCCGAAGCTGAGGACAGGTTTCAGCAAAGAAAATATGATGCGGACCGGCCGTTATTGAAGCCGGAATTGTTGTTTTTATCGACAGATGAGCTGACACAAAGAACCGGAGCATTTGCCCGGATTATTCTTGATGGCATAGTTGCGGATGCCGATAGCATTGTTTTCAACTGCCGGCCGCTGTCCAATGTAACCATCGATGCCAAGCATGAGCAACCGGCGCAGGCATTGCAACAGTTTGTCGATAGCTTTGCCGGTAAGATTTTGTTTGTTGCAGAATCGGCAGGACGCCGCGAAGCCTTAATGGAGAGATTAAGGCAGTATAAAATCAGCGTGAAACAGGTTGAAAGCTGGGATAAGTTTCTTCAATCCGAAGTATCGCCGTGTCTTGTTGTCGCGCCGATGGATCATGGCTTATGGCTAACAAATCCGGCCATTGCGATCATCACCGAAAACCTGTTGTCCGGCGAAAAAGTACAGCAACGGCGCAGACGGCGAAAGTCTGCGGCGCATGAGCTGGAAAATATCGTCAATAACCTGAATGAATTGACCATAGGTTCGCCGGTGGTGCATCAGGAGCATGGCGTGGGCCGCTATTTGGGTTTGCAGACTCTTGAGATTGGCGGCATCACGTCGGAATTTCTGGCTTTGGAATACGCCAATAACGATAAGCTTTACGTGCCGGTTTCGGCCTTGCATGTGATTGGTCGTTACACCGGCGTGAGCCCGGAAAATGCGCCTTTGCATAAGCTGGGCGGCGACCAGTGGAATAAGGTCAAGCAAAAAGCCATTAAGCGCATCCGCGACGTCGCCGCAGAATTGCTGGAAATTCATGCCAAAAGAGCGGTCAAGCAAGGCCATGCCTTTCAGGTTGAAAATATCGAATACGCGGCTTTTGCCGACGCGTTCCCGTTTGAAGAAACGCCGGATCAGCAGACTGCGATCGAAACGATACTCGATGATATGGCCAGTCCCCATCCTATGGACCGGGTGATTTGCGGCGATGTCGGTTTCGGTAAAACCGAGGTGTCGATGCGGGCGGCGTTTATTGCGGTACAAAACGGCAAGCAGGTGGCGATATTGGTGCCGACCACTTTGCTGGCGCAACAGCATTTTCAGAATTTTCGCGACCGCTTTGCCGACTGGCCGGTACGCGTCGAAGTGCTGTCGCGTTTTGTCAGTCCCAAGCAGCAAAAAGAGATTGCCGATGATCTGGAGCAGGGCAAGGTCGATATAGTCATCGGTACCCACAAGTTATTGTCGAAAGAGGTCAAATATAAAGCGTTGGGACTGGTGGTGATTGATGAAGAACACCGTTTTGGCGTGACCCAAAAAGAGCATTTCAAAAAGCTGCGCAATGAACTGGACATGCTGACACTGACGGCAACGCCAATTCCGCGCACCTTGAATATGGCGATGTCGGGTCTAAGGGATATATCCATTATCGCCAGTCCGCCGCCGAATCGTCATGCGATCAAGACCTTTATCAGCGAATGGATAGATGCACAGATCAGGGAAGCCTGTTTGCGTGAAATCAAGCGCGGCGGACAGGTGTTCTTTTTGCATAATGAAGTGAAAACGATGGAGAAAATGGCCCGGGAGCTGGAGGCTCTGGTGCCCGAGGCGCGGATTGAAATTGCGCACGGACAAATGCCGGAACGCCAGTTGGAGCGCATCATGCTGGATTTTTATCATCAGCGCTTTAACCTGTTGTTGTGTTCGACCATTATTGAAAGCGGCATCGACATCCCCAGTGCCAATACCATTATTATCAATCGCGCCGATAAATTAGGACTGGCGCAACTGCATCAGTTGCGCGGCCGGGTAGGGCGCTCGCATCACCGGGCTTATGCCTATTTTGTGGTGCCGCCGCTTACCCTGATGAGCAAGGATGCGATTAAACGGCTGGAAGCGGTCGAGGCCTCCGGCGATTTGGGCGCGGGATTCATGTTGTCCTCGCATGACATGGAAATTCGCGGCGCGGGCGAGTTATTGGGCGATGACCAAAGCGGCCAAATCCAGGAAATCGGCTTCACCCTGTATACCGAGTTGCTGGAACGCGCGGTCAGCGCCTTAAAATCCGGTAAACAGCCGGAGCTTGATACCCCGATGGACCGGGGGCCGGAAGTCGACCTGCAAACGTCTGCGCTGATCCCGGAAGACTATCTGCCGGATATTCATGGCCGCCTGGTGTTGTATAAACGCATCTCCAATACCGAAACCAAGGACGATTTACGCGAATTACAGGTGGAAATGATCGACCGTTTCGGCTTATTTCCTGAACCGGTAAAAACCTTGTTCAGCGTCACCGAATTAAAACAGCAGGCCGAAAAACTGGGCATCAAGAAAATAGAGGCCAACGCTGGCGGCGGGCGCATTATTTTTTCTGCGACGCCTAATATCAATACCGACCAGCTGATTTCGTTGATACAAACCCAGGCCCAGGTTTATAAATTCGATGGTGCCGACAAGTTAAGGTTCAGCAAACCGTTTGAAACGACCGAGCAGAAGCTTGAGTTTATCACCGAGTTGCTCGATAAACTCACCGTAAAAAAATGACGATGATGAAAATAATAGCTTACAGTTTGGCGGCAATGTTGGGACTTTTTAATAGCCCTCTTTTGGCTGAAGGCAGCGAGTACCAAATAGAGTTGATCGTATTTTCGCAGAAGATGCACAACACCGAAGTGTTTGATCAGACCTCACGATCAATACACTGGCCGTCTGATTTGACTGAATTGTCGGCTTATCGGCAACCGGAAAATACCACGCTGGATGACAGTTATGCGGCATTATCCAAAGACTTGGCGTACCGGCCTATCTTGTCTGCTGCCTGGGTTCAGCCGGTAGCGGCAGGGGGGCTAAGCGCTGCTGTTCATATTCAGAGCAGTGATGGCAACTTGAATGGCTATGTCCGGATGCAGCAGGATCAGGATTTGCAAATGGTAGTTGATTTGGAACTGGGTTCTGGTTTGGGTGATGACTCCGGTAACGAGGTGGTTTATCGATTAAATGAAAAGCGACCGATTAAACCCGGCGAAACCTATTATTTGGATCATCCAAAGTTTGGGGTTGTCGCAAAAGTAAGCCCTTTGTAGGGTATGCCGCCCTATGCATTCCCACGCTGGAGAGACTGTGAGAGTATTCGTTTTTAGAAAAATTAAAGAATAACCACGAAGAACACGGAGAGCACGAGGTTTTTAATGCATTGAATTAATGCTGTTATTTTCTCTGTGTCCTTCGTGTTCTCTGTGGTAAAACATTTTTTCAGTCCGATTTGGATAATACGTTCATAGTCTCTGGAGCGTGGGAATGAGGAAATAGGGGGTGGTGAATGCAGCAGCAATTAACGAGGAACAAAAATGAAGAGAAAAGATATAGTTCCGACGAGTCAGGAACGGGTGATGCGGGAAAATGATTTCATCGTTTCCAAGACTGACTTAACTGGACGGATTACCTACGGAAACGAGATTTTTATCGAGTTTTCCGGATATGACGAGGAGGAGCTTCTGGGCAGCCAGCACAATATCATTCGCCACCCTGATATGCCGAGGGCAGTGTTTAAGTTGTTGTGGGACTATATAGCAGAAGACAAGGAGATCTTTGCCTACGTCAAAAACATGTCAAAAGATGGCGGATTTTATTGGGTGTTTACCCATGTCGCACCGATGAAAGATAAAAACAAACAAAAGATCGGCTACAGTTCGGTGCGCAGGATGCCTAATCCCAAGGCCATTCCGATTGTGACCGATGTGTATCGCGCGATGCTGGATGCCGAACGGAATGCGGGGCCGAAGGATGCGATGGCGGCTTCAGGCGCGGTATTGGGTAGCGTATTAAAAGACAAGGGCCTTACTTACGAGGAATTGATCAATGTATTACAGTCGCTTTAAGAATAATGAAAAACTGGCATTAGCGGTAGGTGCTTTTTTCTGGCTCGGCTTGCTGATTTCCGTTTGGATGCCGGCCCTGAACGGAGCCGAAGGGGGAGTCGGTGGCGGGACGATCATACCGTCTTTGTTGACCGCCGGTTCAGCCTTATCTATCGCGTGGTGGAGAAAATCAAGATCAGACGATCAACAATTGCTGGCTAAATTGCTTAGCGCAAGTCACGAATGGGCGCAAGGATCCGTAGACGTAAGACTCACCTATATCGGCGGAAAAGAGCGGCCGCTTCAACAGCTTGCTTGGTCGCTGAATAATTTGATGGATCAGGTGGAAACTGCACAGGTCGATATGTATTATTCTCTGGCGTATGTCACCTATGGCGATTTTACCCGGCGCAGTTATCCGGAAGGCTTACATGGCGGATTTGCATCGGCGTTGAAGCAACTGAATGGCGTTGCAAAAACCTTGTCTATCACCACAACGGCTATTGCTGAATTGATGAACGCGATAGCTGAGGGCGACTTTAATAAAAAAGTTGATGTTAATGTCGACGGCGAATACAGGCTTGCTGTAGACCACGCCATGCAAGCCATGCAAGCCATGCAGGCTATGCTGGGCGATGTGGGCAAGGTCATGGGCGGCGTGGCTTGTGGCGACATCAGTCAGCGTGTTCAGGCCGAAGGTCGCGGCGACCTCGGTAAATTGAAAGACGATATTAACCTTTCGCTTGATGCCCTGGGCAGTTTGAATGATATATCGCTTATTGCCAGTGCATTGTCGGAAGGCGACCTGACTAAGACGATCAGCAAGGACTACCCCGGAACCTTTGGCGCAGTGATTTCCGGCATGAATGGTACCGTGGAAAACCTCAGGGGGCTGGTGGAAGAAATCAAGGATTCTACCAATAATATCAATACCGCAGCCAAAGAAATTGCTGCGGGTAATAATGATTTGTCGTATCGCACCGAAGAACAGGCTGCCAGTCTGGAACAGACTGCGGCCAGCATGGAAGAGCTTACTTCCACCGTGCAGATGAATGCGAAAAGCGCCGAACAGGCTAATCAGCTTGCTGTGGGGGCTACGGATATTGCGGGCAAGGGGGTCGTCGTGGTCGACCAAGTGGTAACGACGATGGAAGGCATCAATGAATCCTCACGCAAGATTGTGGATATTATCTCGGTGATCGACAGTATTGCTTTTCAAACCAATATTCTTGCTCTTAACGCCGCAGTAGAAGCGGCGCGTGCAGGTGAGCAGGGTCGTGGTTTTGCCGTGGTGGCTGGAGAAGTGCGTAATCTTGCCCAACGCGCTGCCGCTGCCGCAGGAGAAATAAAAGGTTTGATTGGCGATTCGGTAGAAAAGGTTGAGGATGGCACTAAATTGGTTGCTCAGGCTGGAAAAACCATGGAGGAAATTGTTAGCGCTATTCGCGGTGTTACAGCCATTATGGCGGAGATAAGGGCCGCTTCCGTTGAACAAACTTCCGGTATCGAGCAGGTCAATCAGGCAATTGGACAAATGGATGAAGTCACCCAGCAAAATGCTGCGTTAGTGGAACAGGCTGCTGCCGCTGCAGAATCGCTGGAAGAACAGGCGCAAAATTTGTCGGTTACCGTAGGACGCTTTACTGTTGATAATGGTTCTGGTGGTTTCCATAGCTCTCCCCATGTAACACCGACGGTAAGTAAAAGTTCAGTGCCGATCAGGGCGAAACCGCAGTTACAGCCGGTTTCTGACGGTGATTGGGAGGAGTTTTAAGGAGATAGGCTGGCGTATTGTTGTATGGCAGATATTTCATCAATACACTCGTCGTCCAAGCACTTACTGATTTTAAATAGCCTTCAGGTTATAATGTGCACCATTTACTAAGTCTTGGTTGATTACCCCAAGATTTTTTGATTATTACATGATGGCTTAGCATCGCCGTTTCATCCCAATATAATCAAATACGGGCTTTAGACTCGGGGATGTGGCGTCAGTGATTTTTCGATGATTTAACGCTTAAAAAATATGACACAAAAACTTTATATTCAAACCAACGGTTGCCAGATGAACGAGTATGATTCCGATAAAATGCGGGATGTACTCAATGCTTCACATGGCTTTGAATTGATTGACGATCCAAAACTAGCCGATGTTTTGCTGCTGAATACTTGCTCAATACGCGAAAAAGCGCAGGAAAAAGTATTTTCGGCCTTGGGTAAATGGCGCAGGATTAAAGACAAGCGTCCCGACGTAATTATTGGTGTAGGCGGCTGTGTCGCCAGCCAGGAAGGCGCTGCGATTCAAAAACGGGCGCCGTTTGTGGACATCGTGTTTGGGCCGCAAACTCTGCATCGTTTGCCCCAACTTCTTGATCAGGCGCGTAGTCAGAAAAAACCCGTAGTTGATATATCCTTCCCTGAAATAGAAAAATTTGATTCGCTGCCTGAACCCAGAGCGGAAGGCCCGAAAGCCTTTGTTTCGGTCATGGAAGGATGCAGTAAATATTGCACGTTCTGTGTGGTGCCTTATACCCGGGGTGAAGAAATCAGCCGTCCTTTGGATGATGTGATTGCCGAAATTACCTCATTAGCCAAACAAGGTGTGCGGGAAATCAATCTGTTAGGCCAAAATGTTAATGCCTATCGCGGAGTCATGGACGATGGCGATATCGCTGATTTTGCCTTATTGCTGCATTATGTGGCGGCGGTGGAGGGTATAGACCGTATTCGTTTTACTACCTCGCACCCGATGGAATTTACTGATGCGTTGATTGAGGCCTTTGCCGAAATCCCGCAACTGGTTGACCATCTGCATTTGCCGGTACAAAGCGGCAGCGATCATATCTTAAAAATGATGAAGCGCGGGCATGCGCGTGCCGACTATATTGAAATCATTCGCAAGTTGCGTGCAGTACGCCCTAATATTTATTTGTCATCGGATTTTATTATTGGTTTTCCCGGTGAAACCGATGCCGAGTTTGAAGAAACCATGTCTTTTATTGAAGAAATCGGCTTCGATTTATCATTTAGTTTTGTTTATAGTGCACGTCCCGGAACGCCTGCGGCTGAGTTGCCGGATGACGTGTCTGCGGAAGTTAAAAAACAGCGCCTGGAGCGTTTCCAAAATCGCATTAACGAGATGACGGCGGCCATTTCGCAGAGCATGATCGGCACCGTGCAAACGGTTTTGGTTGAAGGCCAGTCTAAAAAGAATCCGCTGCAAATGCAGGGCAGAACCGAGAATAACCGGGTCGTTAACTTTATCGGACACCCGCGTTTGGCCGGACAGTTTGTCGATGTGCTGATTGCCGAGGCTTTACCCAATTCTTTACGCGGTCGAATGGTCGACTCGTCTATCGATGCTTCTTCTTGATAAAACACGCTTGGTAACAACTGATTTATGATTTCACAGGAAATTTCTTTGGCGCCTGCCGATATTGGCCGGTTATCCAATTTTTGCGGTCAATTCGATGCGCATTTGCGGCAGATTGAATCGCGTCTTCAGGTCGAGATAGCAGGTCGCGGTAATCAGTTTAAGGTGACCGGTTTAGATAACTCAGTCAAGGCGGCCTGCGCCGTCATACAGAAATTATTTGCCAGCACTGAAAAAGAACAATTAACTGCCGAACTTGTGCATTTAGCCATGCAGGATTCATCGATTGATGAATTGTTGGACGATCCGAAAATATCGTCCGGGCAAAACGTTAGCATCAAGACCAAATGCGGGATGATCAGGGGGCGCGGGGCTAACCAGCAAGAATATCTGCGAAAAATCATGACGCATGATATTAATTTCGGCGTGGGACCTGCCGGAACCGGTAAAACCTATCTGGCGGTCGCCTGCGCTATTGAAGCCTTGCAGAGCGAAAAGGTCAGGAAAATTATTCTGGTGCGTCCTGCGGTAGAAGCCGGTGAAAAGCTGGGTTTTCTGCCGGGCGATATGGCGCAAAAAGTCGATCCTTATTTGCGACCCTTGTATGATGCACTGTACGACATGCTCGGTTTTGAGCGGGTTGAGAAAATGATCGATAAGGGCATCATAGAAGTTGCGCCGTTGGCATTTATGCGCGGCAGAACGCTTAATGATAGTTTTATTATTCTGGATGAGGCGCAAAATACCACTGTTGAGCAGATCAAGATGTTTCTGACCCGCGTCGGCTTTGGCTCCACAGCGGTGGTGACCGGTGATGTCACCCAGATCGATTTGCCTTCGGAAAAAATGTCCGGTTTGCGGCATGTGCTTGAGGTGCTGAAAAAGGTTGAAGGCATCAGCTTCACCTTTTTCGATGCGCGTGATGTAGTCAGGCACCCGTTGGTGCAACGTATTGTTTGCGCTTATGAAGCCTACGAAAAGACCAACAAGGCCGCGTTGTGAATGAGTTAGAAATCCAGGCTATTTTTGAATCGAAAGATCAGCCGGAGCAACAACAAATCCAGCTTTGGGTCGATGCGGCTCTGGACGATTACGATCGGGATACCGAAATCGTGGTGCGTATTGTTGACGAACAGGAAAGTGCCCAGCTTAATGAACAGTATCGCCATAAGCAAGGCCCGACCAATATTCTCAGTTTTCCGGTGGAGGTACCTGAAGGTATCGAGTTGAATTTGCTGGGCGATTTGGTGATCTGCGCCCCGGTGCTGAAAAAGGAAGCGCTGGAGCAAAACAAGCGCTTGGCGGATCACTGGGCGCATATCATTGTGCATGGCGTGTTACATTTGTTAGGCTATGACCACATCGACGATAAGGAAGCCGAGCAGATGGAAAGCAAGGAAATAGCAATTTTAAACAGGTTACACATCAGTAACCCTTATACAGAGATAAACGATATATGAGTGATGAACAACCCCCAAGTAGAAACTCCCCACAGAGAAGCTGGGTTGATAAAATCAGCCATTTACTGACTGGGGAGCCGCAAGACCTTGAAGATCTACTTGAAATTTTAAGAGAAGCACGAGAAAAACACTTATTAGATACGGATGCCTTATCCATGATTGAAGGCGTTTTGCAGGTATCTCAAATGCGGGTCAGGGATATCATGATCCCCCGTATTCAAATGGTTGTCGTACCCAAAGATGCCGAGCTGGAAACCATATTGCCGTTGGTTACGGAGTTCGGGCATTCCCGCTATCCGGTTATTGACGGGGATAGGAGCAAAGTGGTCGGCGTATTGCTGGCCAAAGATATACTGGCCCGCATTAGCGAAAACCAAACCCTGAAAGCGCATGAAATAATGCGCCCGTTATGTGTTGTGCCGGAAAGTAAGCGCTTAAATGTGTTGCTTAAAGAATTGCGTACCAATGGTAATCACATGGCCATTGTTGTTGATGAGTACGGTCAGTCGGCAGGCCTGGTCACCATTGAAGATGTGTTAGAGCAAATCGTTGGCGAGATTGAAGATGAGCATGACGATCATGAAGACGAAGGCTATATTTTTCAGCGCAACGATAATGAATACATGATTAAAGCGCTGACGCCTATGGACGAGTTTGACGACTATTTTTCCACGAATCTGGCAACCGATGAATACGATACCATCGGCGGTTTTATTGTCAGTCAGCTGGAGCATATGCCCAAAAAAGGCGAGAGCCTTGTTGTGGATTCAATGAAATTCGAAGTGATTAGAGCGGATAGTCGGCGCGTACATCTGCTAAAACTGAAAATAATTGAGTAGAATTAATTGTCCACGAAAGGCACGAAAAAATATAAGGCTAAAGGCTAAAGACGAAGGGCTGAAGATTGATTATATGTTGACCTGTGGTTTTTTCGCCCTTCGCCTTTTGCCTGATTTTCAGCAGTTTTTTTGTGCTTTTCGTGGATAAAATACCGGCTAATCATATTTGATGTATTTAAATCGCGGGTCATCGGGTGTGCCTTCTAAGGCGCCGCCTTCTTTTGCAGGCTGCCACATAACCACCTCTTCGATTTTATGGGCCAATTCGAAATCCTTGTTGGTAATGCCTTTAGCCGCATGATTCATCAGCTTGACGATCACAAAGGCGTAAGAAACAGTAAGATCCGGATGATGAAATGCTGCCTCAGCCAAGTGTCCTACCGTATTAACAACCATCAAGGTCGCTTTCCAGCCGCTGGTTTTGTATTTGCGCCGAATCCAGCCGTTTTCCAGATACCAGTGCGGCAATTCGTCCTTTAAGCGCTGTTCGATGTCTGCATCGGAATAAGTATCTTCATGTGTACGTTCTCTCCAACCCATAATGGCTTACCTCTTGTTTGGTTATGAAAAAGCCCAGATAACCTGCATTCTTAGTTTTCCGGCTCCAGATACGTGGCTTCGCAGCCTTGTTGATAAAACATAAATGACGGGGAAAACGGAATAACATCAATCGTCAAAGTTGTTTCTTGTTGAAATAATTTAACGGCAGCAGCGACGCTATTACGGAAATTGTTAAACAATTGTTTGGCGAGCTTCTCTTGTGCTTCATCTGCGCCCAAGGCAAATGGGTCTTCAGCAAGATTGGTCGCATCAATGGCTTCCTGAAAAGCCTCTGTCGAAAGGGTTTGAATTCTGTTTTCGAAATCAGCGAAAATTTGCGGCCCCTTTTCACTTTTAATGCGATCTATATCGGCTTGGTCCGCATAGACAAGAAACGCACCTTTAGCGCCTTGAAAATCATTTTTACAGGCTCCGCCATCCATGATTCTGACCAGATTTAATGTTTGGCCATCTTTAATCAAGGTCATTGGCGGATTTTGGCCTGAACTCGGCAATGATTCATCAGTTATTACGGATAATTTATCCGTTGCGGGTAGGGCTGGTGTGTCCTGTTTGACCTCTTGAGTCGCACATGCTGCCAGTGCCATCAATGCCATACTGATTAAAATTTGAATGCTTGCTTTCATAAATTACGGTGTGCTGTTAAGTGATCTTCTAAATATTGTAATCTTTAAAAAAGTTGTGAGTTAAAAAATATGACTGATGAGCTCCGATACGGAAAAATAAAGATGTTGAACGAGTATGGTTTTGGCACACAAGCAAATTTTTAACAAGGAATATCTAAAGGATTATAGTGGACCCCATTGTCCAGACAAATAATGCCTTAATTTAAGATAGAGCCCTGTTCACACTCCAGCTGAATGGCGCTGTCCCAATTTTTTTATACGGGAACTGATATTTCTGCCGCTCCGTA